>NZ_JBFTPZ010000018.1:0-123107 GCF_056398745.1 Paenibacillus sp. 01T424
GTTTCTGCTTCRCAGCTTACCTAAGGTAAGTCTGGAGGTCGGGTGGCTTTCGCTTGCCCATAATCCTATGAAGCAAGCATAGACCAGAATAGAAAAATAGCAGTACAGGAATAGCTCTCCTGTACTGCTACCAATACTCCCGTTCAAAGTGAGCTATTCCTCAGCGAGCTTGATGCTTATGGGACAGCCCCCATTCAGCTTCTTCCTATTTTTTAGCTGCCGCCCAAGCGTCCAGCTGTTTTTGTTTCTCTGCGATAATTTTGTCTATTCCCGCTGCTTTCAACTGTTTATTGAATTCAGGCAGCTTCGAAACAGGATCGACCGTTCCGGTCTCCAGTGCAATTTTGTACTGGTTTTGCACATTCGTTACTGCCGCAATTTCTGTTTTGACGGCATCTGCATTAAAAGTAAAGCCAAGCGCTTTTGATTTCACGGCGTTTCTATTAAACTCAGCCAGCTGATTCCAAAGCTCTGGATCATCGCCATTCCAAATGTGTGAAAGCGATTGGTTGCCAAACATCCAGCCCATTTGCAGGTTGTAGCCTGAGTTTGTTGCATCCACGCCTTGCGGGTAATCAATGACATTGTCGGAAACCTTCACGTAATGCTTGTTCTCAATCCCGTAATCCAGCAAGTTGATGAAGTCTTTATCGGTATACATCATATTCAGCAGCATCATCGCTCTCTCAGGGTCCTTCGAGTTTCTTGCGATACTCCACATAATGGAAGTAATATTATACGTCGCTGTTGCTGCAGGGCGGAAATGTACCGATACCATCTCTTTGCCTGTAGATCTTGATTCCTGCGTCTCAATACCCGGCTTCATATGGGAAATGAACGAGAAAGCCTTGCCGGATTTAACTAGGTTGTATTGCGTCTCAGTGCTTGTAGCTGCATCCTTGGCAATATAACCTGCTTGATTCCATCTTCTCACTGTATTCAGCATTTCGGCATATTCCGGCGTCTCATACATATTCACGACCTTCAGGTCGTTGTCATAGCCTGGAAGCACGCCAAAGCCTTCGCCCAAGTTATCAAAGTAGCTGAGAACATAAATATCGAGAATAGATGTTCCATACTTAACTGTCGGAATCATATCCGGTTCATTATCTTTAATTGTTTTGAATACAGCGTCCAAATCATCCAAAGATTTAATCGCGGCAGTATCAATGTTATATTTTTCAACCAAATCTTTGCGCATCGTGATGCCATAATCTGCTGCCAAATCTCTGATACTTGGTACTGCATATATTTTTCCATCGATTCTCGTCGCATTCAAGAACGCAGTATCAAGGGAGTCTAGCGCTTCCGTAACCCCTTGTCCATTCTCAGCCAAGTATCCATCAAGCTCAAGAAGCTGCCCTTTAGCTACATCTTGGCTGTAGGTTCCAAGTCCGCTTACGATCAAATCCACCTGTTCATTACCCGACATCATTAGTGTCTTCTGCTGAGCCCATGCGCCAAAGCCGATAGGTACCAGCTTTACTGTCGCATTGATTTTTGCTTTCGTCATTTTGTTGATTTCATCCTGAACCAGCTTTAAATCCTTAGGCTCGCCCCCGACTGGAAATACCATAACTAGCTCAACAGGCTTAAGCTCCCCGCTGCCGTTGCCGCTTTTTCCTTCTGCTGTTTTCCCGTCGTTGCCTGCATTAGTGCCCTTGTTGTCTCCATTGCCGCATGCACTGATCACCATTGCGAAAGCTAGTACGATTAAGAGAAGCGTTTTTGCCACAAACTTGTTTTTTCTCATTGCTGTGACCTCCCTATTTTTATTTGTGATCCGATTCTATCTATAAATGCATGATCCATGCCGTTATAGCGTCTATGAAAGCTTTATCCTTTAACAGCACCAATCGTCAGACCTTTAACAAAATACTTTTGGAAAAACGGATAGGCGATCAACAGTGGAATGACCCCAATTGCGGCCATTGCCATCCGCATTGGCGCAAGCGGAATATTCGCTCCAATATCTGCATTACGGCTGCCTGCCTGCGTAGAAGATTGTAAAAACTGTACGTCCAGCAATATTCGATTGAGAAGGTTTTGAAGGCTATAATAATGACTATCTGTAAGATAGATTAAGCCATTAAACCAGTCATTCCAATATAAAATGGTGTAAAATAATCCTACTGTAGCAAGCACCGGCGTCGAGAGYGGCAATACGATCCGGTAAAATATTTTCCATTCCCTTGCCCCATCGATATAGGCGGATTCAATAATCGCTGTCGGAATTGAGCTTGCAAAAAAGGTTCTCATCAATATGATAAAAAATCCGTTCATCAAAAGGCCCGGTATGATTAAGGCCAGCATCGTATTTTTTAAATCGAAATAGTTGGTGTAAAGCAAGTACGTCGGTACAAGACCTCCGTTAAACAACATCGTAAAAAATACATAAAATGCGAGCGTATTGCGAAACGGCATTTCTAAACGCGAAAGCGGATAAGCGACCATCGCAGTAAGCGTAAGTCCAAGCGTCGTACCAATTATAGTCGTTAAAACCGTAATGCTGTATGCCCTTATAATGTCAGAAGAGCTGTTCCACAAATAGTGGTATGCAGAGAAGCTTATTTTATCAGGGAAAAATGCATAACCGCTGCGAACAAGCTCCATATCATCGGTAAGGGAGGCGGAGAACAGCAGCCAGAACGGCATGATGCAGAAAAAAGTGAACACTAGCATAACGATGTTAATGATCCATTGATAGAGCTTCCCCGATGCTTGCATAATACATCTCCCTCTCTAGAACAACGCGTTGTCTTTGTTGTATTTTCGTACGACAGCATTCGATAAAATGACCAAAATGAAACCGACCAATGCTTGGTACAGACCTGCGGCCGAGGACATCCCGATGTCGCCGAGGTTAATCAATGCTCGATAAACATAGGTATCAATCGTATTCGTAACTGGCATCAGCGCGCCTGTGTTAAGCGGAACTTGGAAGAATAAGCCGAAATCGGAGTAGAATATTCGTCCAATGGCAAGCAAAGTCATAATCGTAATAACCGACGATACGAGCGGTAGCGTAATCTTCGTAATTTGCTGCCACCGGTTAGCTCCATCGATCGTTGCTGCCTCGTAATACTCGTTATCAATGCCGATGATCGCTGCCAAATAAATGATGCACAAATTGCCTACGCCTTTCCACACGCTTACGAGCGTCAAAATCCATGGCCAATACTTGGTCTCACTGTACCAAGAGATAGGATCAAGCCCCATCGTCGGAAGCAAGGTTTTGTTCATGAATCCGTTCTCAACATCGAGGAAGCCGAGCACCAGATAGCCGACAATAACCATCGAGATTAGAAAGGGAAGCAGGATTAGCGTCTGATACAGCCTTGATAAGAAACGTTTGCGAATTTCATTAAGCATTATCGCAAGCGCTAATGCAATCCCCGTATTCAGCAGGATAAAGGTAATATTATAAAG
This sequence comes from Paenibacillus sp. 01T424, assembly GCF_056398745.1. Classification (NCBI taxonomy): domain Bacteria; kingdom Bacillati; phylum Bacillota; class Bacilli; order Caryophanales; family Paenibacillaceae; genus Paenibacillus; species Paenibacillus sp. 01T424. The sequence goes on from NZ_JBFTPZ010000018.1 coordinate 3,430, forward strand.
CAGCGTATTTCTTGTAATGATGTAAGCGTCCGTTGTTTTGAACAAATACTCAAAGTTTTTAAAGCCAATCCAGTCACTGCCCATAATTCCTTTGGCAAAATTGATGTCCTTAAATGCGATCACGATTCCGAACATCGGCAAATAGTTGTTAATCAGCAGGTACAATAGGCCGGGCAGCGCCATCAGCACGAGGGCACGGTATTTCTTAACCTTTCTCATCTCCGATGCGAATGCTGCTTTCTTCTTCGTCTTCAATGAGACCTGCTTCATATTGGAGGGTGACGTCTCAGGATTTGCTTGCACGGGTCTCAACCACCTTTGGCTTCGTTTAATATGTTGCTTAACTAATAGTAGCGCAAACAAAATAGAGCCACTACTAATAATCCGACATCCGACTTTCGAGTTTCCGACATCATAAACGGGAAAAGAAAAATGCCGTCAGAGGGTCTCTAATCCTCTAACGGCATCGTTTATTTGGACGGACAGCCTTTGCGATAATACTGGGGTGTCATCGATACTTCTTTCTTAAACAACGTAGAAAAATACGAAAAATTCGAGAAGCCAACCGCGAGTGCGACGTTGCTGATCGTAGTATCGGTTCTTGCGAGCAGCTCCTTTGCAAGATTGATTCTTTCTTTCAAAATATAATCGGATATCGAGAGCCCCGTCTCTTTCTTAAACAGTTTAACGATATAATCAGGGCTTAACCCAATATAATCGGCGATATATTGTCTGGACAGCTCCTCATCGATGTGAAGCGCAATGTAGCGCTTGATCTTCTCGACCACCGTCTCCGTCGAATCCAGCTTTTCCATATGGACGAGCGCCTTCTCAAGCACATCCCGCACCCAATTCTGAAGGTTCGTCACGCTTCGTGTCGCTGACAAAATACGCTCTGGCGTCAAATGATCCGAAAAGATTTCATCCGCGCGCAGCCCCTGCTCATGCAGCGTATGCAGAACCATTTGCAGAAAGCTTTGATAAAATTGCTGCAGCCTTTTGGCGCCTAAGCACTCAATTCGTTTCCATGAATCCAAAAACTGCTGCGATTCATCGAGTACCTTTTTCTTATTTCCTTGCTTAATGAGCTCCGACCATACATTCATGGGCGGCATTGGAATCTGCGATTCCTTCTTTATTGGATCATCGATGAACATCACACAGTCTGCCATATTAACTTGATTCTTTTTAAAAGCGATCAAGCCTTCCACCATATCGCGCACTTCATGGACTTGTGCCGATTTGCCTATATAGCAGGACACGTGACAATATAAATAATGATTGCTCATCTCAATAAAAGACTGACAGCGCCTTTTGATTTCTTTGCTAAAAAGCTTGCCATCTTCTGTTTGCATAACATCCTGTGCAAACACAATGAGCATGTAATCAGCGTTCATCCGGACGATTTGTGCACTAGCAGCACGCTGAATAACGACCTCCTCAAGGGCGTTGTGGAGCGCATACTCCATAATTTGCAGATCACGGGCGGTTAATGATTTCTCCCAATGCTCGATACTGATAAGAACCGGCAGAAATGTCATAGACCTCGTGTACGGAAGCTTCTGCTTGCCGATAACCTCCAACATTTTATCCTGATTAGACGGAATGGCTTGCTTCAGTACATCCTGCCAGAAACGCTCAGCCACCATCGTTGCCGATTCCCGCTCCTTCCTGATTTTCTCGATTAGCTTCGTCATCACAAGCTTCAATTCATCATGCGGAACGGGCTTCAACAAATACTCGAAGCTGCCAAGCTGAAGAGCTTTTTTCGCATATTGAAAATCAGCGTGACAGGTAAGGAAAACACATTCGGTTTGGGGATACTGTTCACGTACCCATTCAAAGAGCTCCAGTCCGCTGCCCTGCGGCATTTCTATATCACAAATCATCATATCAAATGGCTGAAGACTAAATTCCTCCTTCGCTTGCCGAAGATTATGTGCGAGAGTGACACTTATAATGCCGAGCTCTCTCCAGTTCACACTCGATTTAATGCCGTTTGCGATAAAGATCTCATCATCAACGATTAATAAACGGTACATATTCACGACCTCATTTCTTTCGTTAAAGGCATCGTTATTTCAACTGCTGCACCATCTTCGTTATAAAAAGCCATGCTCGCCTTGTCCCCGTATAACAGCCGCAATCTGCGTCTTACATTCCAAATGCCAATATGCTCGCCATCTTCATTCATTAAATTAATTTCCTGCTGCAGCTTCTGCAAGACCTCCTCGGAGAAACCGCGGCCTGTATCATGAATTTGAATTCGCAATCTCTCTTCTGGCATCAATTCGCATCTTCCAATCGTGATCGCAATATGAGTCGGCTCATCCGTGTTAATTGCGTGTTTTATCGTATTCTCGGCAAAGCTTTGGATAATTAACGGAGGAATGTAACATTCCCTCAGCTCGCCATCAACAGTGATGTCGTACGTAAAGCTTCCGGGAAAGCGGAAGGTCTGGATTTTCAAATAGTTTTCACTATGATTAAGCTCATCCTGCAGAAGCACGTAATCCGTCTGGCTGCGGAACATAAACCGGAAATAGCGGATCAAGGAGAGGGACAGCTCCTGTATTAATTCGTACTTCTTCTCTTGCGCCAAGTAATAGACGATGTTCAAGCTATTCAAAAAAAAGTGAGGGTTAATTTGCAGCTGCAGCTGTTTCAGCTCTGCTTTCTGATTAATCAATTGCTCCTCATATACGTCAATTTTCAATTGTTGAATATCGCAGACCATGCTGTTGAACGTTTCATTCATCATCTCAAATTCATTGGAGGTCGGTTTATTCGGTATTCTTGCCTCCATATAACCTTCTTTGATTTTGCGCATGGCGACAATAATTCGATTGATCGGCAGCAGGACCACTTTACGCAGAAAATACAAAGCAATCACTAGAATGAGAATCGAGCCTGTCGCAATAAGCACAATGATTCTTTGCAGATAAGGAAGCTTCTCCAAAATATTTTGCTCGGGTACGACAGCTACTAATCCAAATTCACCTTTGCCTGACTTTTCGCCCATGACGAGGTAATTGTTGTCTGCGCCGGAAAGCTGATACGTCTTAGAGATATAGGATAAATCGATTTTATTTTTTTCGAAAAAGTCCTCGTCCTGTAGCGGTCTATTGCTCTCATCAACAAGCAGCGACCTGCCTTCCGATCCGAGGTCTAGAAAGTCCAGCGGGTCCATAACTCCGTCCACATTTACCCCTGCCCCAATGTACAGGTTGCCAGCCTTAATCATATGCAGCAAATAGTTTTGTTCTTTCAAATTCAGCACAGACCATTTATCGTACTGATAGCTTTTCATCGCTTGTTCATCGTTCAGAAGCGCAACAATTCCTTCCTTGATGAAATCATTGTTGGTATAAGCAGAGCCCGTCAGTTTAGGCGCGAACAACAAATCCTGATTCAAGGGTGAATAAATAAAAAAATAGTCCAATGCTTTATAATAAGTCGCATTGTCTCTTAACTCTGTAAATAGCCAAATTCGCTGCAAATTGTATAAATCTACATCTGCTTCTGGGAGACTATCGAGAATATTCAATCCGGATTCTTCCGCAGTAAATTTGAGCATGTAGCTATCTATATCCTCAAGCGTCGTGTCAATCAAACCCATGTATAGATTAAGCATATTGCTGTTGGACTGCGCCACTTGATTACGAACGACATCAATGGAATACAAATTGTTATAAATAAGAAAGGAAACCATCGGAATCATAATAAGCATAAGCCCTGTTACCAGCTTAAATCGAAGCGAATTAAAGAGAGAACGATTAAGTAATTTCAAGATTTGCTAAGCCCCCATTTGCCTCTTAAATAAAAAATAGAGCTATATACAACTATTAGCCGGGGATTAATCCCCGGCCGCACGTTATCAAACTATTTTTTCTTGCCGTAGCGTTTCGTCCTATCATCCACGATAATCCCGCTCCAGTTTAAGCCATATGCAAAATCATAAGCGTTCCCCTCGGAATCAACATGTACTTCCATATCGTGTGCAACATCTTCCAGCTGCTCCTCAACGGTCTTCATATTCGCAGGCATCTGCATCGGCAGCAGCCCTGAAGGCTCTGCTTCACCGGTAATAATATCTAGAATCGCTTGATCCTGTACCCCAAATGCAGCAATGATTGCATCGGCCTCTGCTTCAAATTCTGCAACGATAGAAGGTTTCGATAATTGCAGCGACACAATGACAGGTTTGCCTTTCATAACCTCTTTCGTTCTCAGTACAGCCTCCAAGTCCGAAGCATTTGTGGTCGTTACCGTTTTCCCCTTATAGGAGCGGTTTAACACATCTCTATCATCACCGGCTATACTAATTTCCCTAGTATGCTCTGCGGTATACGAGGTGTATTGCAAGCTTATCGGAACATAACCGTTTCCACCTGCTTCAGCATCTGCCTTGCTGTATCCGCTGCCGGAATCTGCCCCCGTAATGAACACCATTGCAAAATCAGCTATCTCCGGGTCATCCGTTACCTCGAAATATTTCTGTATAACATCCATATTGACGGGATATCCATCAAATGCAGCAGTCGGGAATCCGATCCAATTGGTACCTGCTGGTCTGTAGCGTTTAGGAATATAGACCGTCTTCAGTTTCTGTATCGGGAGAACGGTTCCTTTGTTTTTAAGCAAAACGAGTGATTTGAGCTGCGCTTCGTAGCCTGCTGTCATAAATTCAGCATTGCCGACAATGCGAGTGGTTTGTTCTGGATCGCAATACGGGTTCTCGAATAAGCCGACGCGGAACATGTTCTTCAAGAGCCTTACCGCTGACTGCTCAAACCTTGCTCGCATATAAGCTTCACCGTGCTCTGCCACACCGATATGGTAAGCTTCAATGACAGGACCCGCATCATTATTTCCACCGAATTGATCTACTCCGGCCATAAGTGCTTTGTAATGACGCTCCGAAACGGTATAACCTTCCTCAACCCCCCATGCACGTCCTCCTGGAAACAATCGTGTAATATCAGTGCCTTCATCGTCCGTAATTCCCCAGTCCGTGCACACGACACCATCGTAGCCATATTTATCACGAAGCAGGTTACCGATGATGTGAGCGTTGTAAGCATTGCCGACATTCTCGCCATTCACCTGATCTTGATTATAGGAAATCGTATAATAAGGCATGATGGCCGATGCTTTCTCCGTCCCTCCTGAGAGCTTGAATGCGCCGTCCAAGAACGGGATCAGATGCTCCTCGAAGTTGTTGCCTGGATATACAGCAAATTTGCCGTATCCAAAATGAGCATCTCTGCCGCCTTCGCCCGAACCGCCGCCCGGCCAATGCTTGACCATCGCATTTACGCTTCCTGATCCCCAGCCGTCTGATGGAGACTCTTCTTCAAACGAGGTCTGAAATCCGTCGACATAGGCTTTTGCCAAATCGGCTGACAGTCTTGAATCCTCTCCGAACGTGCCGTCGAAGCGTGACCATCTTGGTTCGGTCGCGATATCGATTTGGGGAGAAAGAGCGGTTGCAATGCCAAGCGCCCTGTATTCCTTAGCAGCGATCTTCCCAAACTGATGAACAAGCTCAGGATCAAAAGCTGCTGCAAGCCCCAGCGTTTCGGGCCACATGGAAATTGCGCCTCCCGCCCCTGCATTATATTCCTTGCTCGCATCGGACCCATGGCGCGGATCGCTGCTGTTATTCGCCGGGATGCCCAAACCTGTACTTTCGGCCAAGGCTTGTACTTTATTGTTCCAATGAGCAGCAATCTCCGGACTTTCAACAAAAGTAAGGAGCACATGCCGCAGATGGTCTTGGGTTAAAAACTTTATTTGTTCATCGGACAAATCATGCGGCTTCGCACCGCTCTCCGAATAGGGCTTGCCATTATAAGAGGCGGTGAAAAAGCCATGTGAAGCTGGAACAGCCTGATGTGCGCTGTACAACATCAAACCGGCAATTTGCTCGATGGACATTTTTGTGGCTAAATCCTTTGCTCGCTCTTCTGCCGGCAAGCGCCAGTCCTCGTATTTATCCAGCTTCCCATCCTTATTGAGGTCTTTAAATGCAAAACCATCTTCCACTATAATATTTACGCCTGAATTAGCTGAATATCCGAGTGTTGGGCCACCTTCATTTTTTACATATGTAATCGTTTCCAATTTTGTTTCAGTCCAATTATCACTCATGTCATTACTGCCTCCTAGGACGATTATCATATTCAGACATTAACGTATTCCCTCTCACTAGCGGAAAAACCTTCCCACTGATGGAAAGGCTCCCTTTTATATTGTTATTCCGTTAAATGAATTGAAACTTTATTCAAATTCTACAACTTTGCCCGTTTCAGCCGACTTATAGATCGCCTCTAAAATTTGCGTGACCACATAAGCTTGCTCTGGTTTTACGAGAGGCTCGGTATCATTAATAATACTATCGAGCCATTGTCTTGCCTCTTTCACGCCATCATCCTCAGCCCCTGGACCGAAGTAAGCAATGCCCCCGCTAAAGGAAGGTTTCGTCTCTACAAGCTGTCCGTGTTTGGCGCTATTAAAGATGACATCGCTTTTCCCAAACGTTGAGCTAGCTTTCATTTCTGCTCCGCCTTCTGTCCCGCAAAGCGTAGTCATCGCCTCTTTAGCATCGGTTGTATTTAATATCCATGACGCCTCCAAGAAAATCGTAGCGCCGTTTTCCATTTTAATAAATCCAAAAGCCGAGTCTTCTACATCATATCTTTCCGGGTCCCATGCCCCCATCATATTGCCTTCGAACTTATCCGCCATTTTATGATAGACAGAACCACTCACCGACTTCGGCTTATAGTTATCCATGAACCATAATGCCAAGTCCAGCGCATGCGTGCCTAAATCGATTAACGGTCCGCCGCCCTGCTGCTCTTTATCCAAAAAGACACCCCATGTCGGCACTCCGCGTCTGCGCACGGCATGAGCTTTAGTCATATAAATGTCTCCTAAATCACCTTCGCGGCATGCCTTATGCAAAATTTGAGAGTCATTTCTAAATCTATTCTGATAGCCAATCGTCAGTTTCTTGCCTGTCCGCTTAGCCGCATCTACCATTTTTTTGGCTTCAATTGAGTTGATCGCCATTGGCTTCTCACACATGACATGTTTGCCCGCTTCTAGTGCATCAACTGTTATATAAGAATGCTGCAGGTTCGGTGTTAATACATGAACAACATCAATTGATTCGTCTTCGAGCAGCTTTTTGTAATCGACATAAACTTTAGCGCCCTCGCTTCCAAAATCCTGAGCTGCCTTTTGCGCTTTCTCTTCAATAACATCACAGAAGGCAACCATTTCACCCATATGTGAAAGCTTGGCTAACGATGGCATATGCTTCTGGTTTGCGATACCGCCGCAGCCGATGATACCGATTTTAAGTTTTCCTTTGTTCATTGAACATTCTCCTCCTTATGGGCTATACATATTGTTGAAGCACGGTTAGATCCTTGCGAATGCTGCCAAACTTGTCTTCCGACTCGCCCTCGTTCTCCACAAGCGCATAACGGACATGCCCCATTGCGCGGATTTGCTCGTACACAGCTGCAAAATCAAACCTGCCTGTGCCAAGGTCAACGAAGTCCCCAGGGCCAATATGCTTCTGATAGATTTGAAATGGTTCAAGCCCCTCTTCGCTGCCTTGCTGCATAGCTTCCATAATATTGAGCTGGCCGGATAGATTATTGCTTATATCCTTCTGGTGGACAATATCACAACGATCGCCAAGCTTCTCTAACACATGAATCGGATCTATGCCTGCACGTACGACCCATGCCATATCGATTTCAAATTTCACATAGGATGGATCTGTATTTTCCAAAATCAAGTCGAACAGCGTTTGATCACCGACCGCTTTAAACTCATGCGCGTGATTATGCAGATAGAACTGGAACCCGCCATCCTTCATTTTTTTGCCGACACTGTTCATTTGCTCCGCCGCTTTCAGCGTATCCTCACGATCTTTGATCCACACGGATGGGAGCACGATTCGTTGGCAACCGATACCCGCGTAATACTTCATAAGCGAATCCCAGTCATGCGAAATCAATTCTTGCCCTGGCATCGTGCCTTCATGAACCGCTACTGCATTTAGACCAAGCTCACGAAACTTATCTCGAACCGCTTCCATAGGAATTTCATCGATATATCGTGTAAAGGACTTCATATTGAATCCGATAAGCTCAATATTTACATACCCTGCAGCAGCAACCTTCTCCAGCGTTCCAAAGTAATCCTCACCAAGCTCCCTGTATACGGAAAAAATATTAATGCCTGCTTCAATAGTCATTCGGCGAAATACCCCCATCTCGATTGGTTGATTGTGTTCTTATTTATTATGATAGAATACCGGAGACTTTCTTTCTTTCACGTATCCGTCATTCTATTATTGAATTTCCGCACTGTGGCTGTCGGAATGAAAGATTTGCCGCCAACTTTTTGGATAAAAAAAAGGGACTGTCTCAAAAGTAGAATTACCTCCACTTAAAACAGACCCTGTTTTTTTTGATAGAGCTTAGGCAAAACGATGTCCTTCCCTCATCCTACTTATAGCTAGCGAACCTAATAGCCCTTATTTAGAACATTCATCGTGGCTTATAATTGTAACGAACTCTAGAATCGTTATTTCGAGAAAAGTTGCTCATAACCACTTATAAAGCATGCTATAACGTTAATAAGGTTCGTTAAAATTAAAGAAAGGACGTTTTCTGCGTAATAAGCATAATACAGTTCGTTAGTGAAATAATCTTGAGATGTTATCCGCTGGATGAGCCCGTTTATAGCCAACCGCATGTCATTCTTTAATAATAAAAAAAAGAAAGCCTCAATGAAACAGGCTTTCTCCACTCACTGATATATGCTGTTTACTGAACTTCCTCTACAAACCGGTTCGTCAGCGAACCCAGCTTCTCGATTTCGATCGTAACCGTATCGCCAGCCTTCAGCCATACCCGCTTCTCTTCCGGGTAGCCGAGTACAACACCCTCAGGCGTTCCAGTAAGAATAATATCGCCTGGCGACAATGTCATATGCTGTGAGACATAGCTTACGATTTCATCACAGCTAAAAACCATATCCGAAGTATTGGACTGCTGACGTACTTCACCGTTAACCGTGCAGCCAATGGACAGATTGTTAGGGTCTGCAATTTCATCTGCAGTGACCAAATAAGGACCGAGCGGGCTGAACTTGTCCAGTGATTTGCCAAGCAGCCACTGCTGCGTGCGCATTTGCAGATCCCTTGCGGACAAGTCGTTGACGCAGCAATAACCGAAAACATGCTCCAGCGCCTGCTCCTTCTCGACATACTTTGTTTTCTTGCCGATGACGATAACTAGTTCAGCTTCGTAATCAACCTGACTTGTCACCTTTGTTGGAAGCGGAATATCTTCTCCATGAGCAGCTACGGTGTTATCGAATTTGTTGAACAAAATCGGATACGCAGGAATTGGAGCGTTGGTCTCATGCGCGTGTTTGCGGTAGTTCAGTCCGATGCAAATAATTTTGCCCGGCTCGGTTACACATGGGCCGAATGTAATATCCTCTTCGCGAAATAGGGCAGCAGAATATTGTTCTGAAGCTGCGGAGACTTCCTCCACAAACTGGCTTAACGAACCAAGTGCATCCGAGCCACCTTCGATCACTTCCATAACTGCTGTCGGTACATTCGGCTTATTGTTGATTTTGAGTGCCTCAACGATATCCAAGACGCCACTCGCTAATTTAACTCCTAAATGAGAGCCATTTTCTTTTTGAATGACAAGCAATTTCATAGTTATCTTCCTCTCTTTTGTGGATGATTCATACTGCCGCGTCAGGCATTTTTGCCGAACACGACGCCTCCATCAATATAAAGCGGTGAGCCCATCATAAAGCTCGACTCATCGGATGCAAGAAACAGTGCCGCCTTCGCTACATCTTCCGGACGGCCTAATTCATTGCTGAGCTGCCGTGATTTTAGCGATGCGATGGCAGCCTCTGGGTCCTCGTAAGAGGTGCGTAAATAGTTTTCAACAAACGGCGTCATAATCGTACCCGGCAAAAGTGCATTCACACGAATATTGTACTTAGCATAATCGACCTGCATCGATTTGGTAAGTGCCAGTACCGCTCCTTTGGTTGCTGCATAAGACGCGCGGTTTGCAAGACCCATCTCTGCAATACAGGAAGACATGTTAATAATCGTGCCGCTCGCTCGTTCCATCATATGAGGCAAGACATACTTGGAAGGCAAGTAAACCCCGCGAATATTGACCCGGATCACGCGATCCCAGTCATCCGGCTCCACCTCATGAAGCGCCCCTACACCGCTAATGCCGGCATTATTAAACAGGACGTCAATTCGGCCGTGCGCGGCAAGCGTTTCGCTTACCATGGATTGAACGGAATCTGGATCAGTAACATCCGCATAAACAAACGAAGCCCGCCCCCCTAGGGAGTTGATCTCTTCTACCGTTTCATTTCCTTTATCTGCGTTCAGATCGTTAACCACAACAAACGCGCCTTCCTTGGCGAATAGCAGCGCCGAGCTTCTGCCAATGCCTGAACCTGAACCGGTAATGAGGACAATCTTATCCGCTAATCTCATATACTAAGCTCCCTTCTATATTCGAATTCATGCCCCAAAACTAACCACGTGACTCACAAAATGTTCCTATAAGCTAGGTCCGATACGGTTAATGCTGAATTCTTGATGACCCAGCGTTTCTGCCTTCGTCCATTTTCCATCCGCTACATCTATGATTTCTTGCCATATTTTCTCTCCTGCCGACTCCAAACTCAGCATGCCGCCCAGCATATCGCTGACGTCGACGTCCATATTATCTTCCATCCGCTCAAACATCCGTTTATTCCCTGTAATTTTGATAACTGGCACGACTGCTGCCCCCGTTGGCGTTCCTCTGCCCGTCGTAAAACAAACGATATGAACGCCCCCCGCTGCCATGCCCGATACACATTCGATATCATTGCCCGGCGAGTCCATGAAGTAGAGTCCGCCCTCCGGTATTTGTTCTGCGTATTCGATAACTCCTTTAATGGGTGCTTTCCCGCATTTGCTAATGCAGCCTAGTGATTTCTCTTCAATCGTAGAAAGACCGCCTTCAATATTGCCAGGACTCGGATTGCCGCCCCGCATGTCAGCGCCCATCCGCTCTACCTCTTTCTCGAAACGGCCGACAATATGATACAGCATATCCGCCGTTTCTGGCGTGGCACAGCGCTGTGCCAGCACATGCTCGGCGCCGATAATTTCGGTCGTCTCGCCGATAACGATTGTTCCGCCTGCTGCGATTAAAGAGTCCGCGGCTTCACCAAGTGCCGGATTCGACGACAAGCCGGAAGTGGCATCGGAGCCGCCGCATTTCACGGCTACCTTGAGCTTTGACAGCGGAACAGGCACTTTCGGCTGACGCTCAAGCTCCACCATCATTTGTTTGGCTAGTTCCGTTCCATGCTGGATCGCTTTCACTGAGCCGCCAACCGACTGGATATCAAATACTTCCACAAGTTTGCCGGTTTTACGAATATCCTCTGCAAGCGCGTAGGGATCCACTACCTCACACCCTAGACTGATGATGATCACTCCGCCTACATTTGGATTTTTCCCAGTTCCCGACAGCACCTCGAAAGTACGTTCCTTGTCCGCTCCGATCTGGCTGCATCCATGCTGATGAGGAATGGCCACAGTACCCGGTACTAGCTGCATGATTCGGTTGCAAACCTGATTGGAACAGATGACCGTTGGAATGATGAGCAGATGATTGCGGATGCCAATATCTCCGTTCGCTCTTTCGTACCCCATAAATGTGCTCATGCTTCCACCTTCCCGGCTATATCGCCTCTGCCGCGTATTCCTTCAATATTGTGGACATGAACATGCTGCCCCACCAAAATGGCCATGCTCGCTCGCCCGATGGTTTCGCCGTATTTCCGCACTTCCTGTCCTTCACTAAGCGCCTTAATCGCCAGCTTATGTCCGAATGGGATAACATCAAGTGCTTTAATTTCATGAATTTCCTCACCATCTCTGTAGCGAATGGTTTCTTCAGCTTCAACATCACGCAGCGCCATCACAACATGATCTCGGTCATCCATAATTAAAGCATCGACGCCATCTGTCATTTGTTGTTTCATTCAGCCACTCCTCCATCTTTTGTTCGTTTATGACTAATCGGTTTACTATCCAATTTTTAATCGTTATCCTCCATAATAATCGAGCATTTAAGATATGAAAATTGCGAGAAAACGCTTAAACATACCCTATTTTGACTATTATTCGGATAGCCATTACACTAGTACCGAACAGCATATTTTTATATCTTCCTCATCAAGGAGGTACCGCCAAAATGAAGCCGATTCGCAAGCAATTTGATGCTGCTGCTTCTTTTCCATTCGAATTCAGCTATCGTGCGGTAAAGGATTCGCATAATGAGCTGCCCAACCACCTGCATGATTGGCATGAAATCGTCTATGTCCATTCGGGAAAAGGCGTGTTTTTTATTGATGGCTCCTTCTATGCCATAGAACCCGGTGATTTATTTCTGCTCCCTGGCAACACCGTCCATCGTGCATTGCCGGATGAAGAAGCTCCGTTGACGGTGAGCGCCATTTATTTTCACGGACGTATCGTTCAATGGGACTCCTTAGGCGATACCTTTTCTTTTGTTCAATGCTTTGAGGAGGCTAACAAGCGGAAAAGCCAGAAGCTCAGTCTGGATACATCCGACCAGCACTTAATAGAAACGATGCTGGTTCATATTAACGATGAGTTGACGATGGATAAACCAGGGCGCCGCCATGCTGCCGTCCTTCATCTGCTCCAGCTGCTGCTTCTGCTGAATCGCCAAATACCCGCTCCAACAGCCGAACGGAAACATACGGGTGCGCCGGAGTGGATGAGGCTAACGCTTCGTACAATAGACGAACATCCTTTTGGTGACGTCAGCTTATCCACGCTAACCGCCAAAGCGGCAGTGAATCCATCACATTTCACGCGTGTCTTTAAGCTTCTTACTGGTATGACGCTAACTGAATATGTCACGGCAAAACGGATCAGTCACGCCAAGGAGCTCCTTCTATCCTCGGATGCGCCAATCCATGCGATAGCGAGCGAATGCGGGTTTGAGAGCCTGCCACATTTCCATCGCACATTCAAAAAACTAACTGGAACGACGCCAGCCGGCTACAAACGCAGCAGCCTATCGTCAGACTTTAAATAGGCGCAGCAGGGACTTCATGTTAAGCAGGTTAGCGGATGTATTGATAAATCATCGTACTGTTATCTAAATACAGCTTCAGCTCCTATTTGGTACGATGGGTTCAATTGTTGATAACGAATAGGAGGAAATAAAACATGACAAGTCCATCTAATTTCGGTAGTTTAACGAAAGAACAAATTGATTTTTATAATGAGCAGGGCTATCTTGTGCTTCCAAATCTGCTGTCGGAACAGGATTTAGCGCCCGCCAAAGAAGCGATGAATAAGAAAGTATCCATGATTGCAGATGAGTTAATGCATGCAGGACTTATTAGCGATAAACTGGAGCATCGGCCCTTCAAATATAGGCTCGCGGAGTTGTTTGCGGATTTAACCTCAGAGGAATTTCTGAACTACGGTAGAAGCTGGCGTGATAGACTGCCTGGCTACTTCGATTTAATGAGCAATCCAAAAATTTTGGACGCTGTGGAATCCTTAATCGGGGGAGAGCTTTTTTCCAATCCGGTCTACAACACAAGACCCAAAATTCCGAAAGTTGCTGCTGGAGCAGTGCCTTGGCATCAAGATAAATCATATTGGCCCGATGCCAATTCTAATCCTGTCATAACCGTTTGGATTCCTCTCGTCGATGCGAACGAAGTTAATGGCTGCTTGCATATCAAGCCTAAGACTCATCGCACGAAGCTATTGGAATGGCATAGCGAAAGCCATACAGGTACAGGCTACACGGCGTTGCATGAAAGCCAGCTGGGAAAAACAAAAACTGTCGTCTTGCCCGTTCCAGCTGGAAGCGCGATTCTTTTTAATGACCGTTGTCTGCATATGTCCACCCCCAATGAATCAGACGAGGTGCGCTGGAGCGTAGATTTGCGATATCAACCAACGGATCAAGATCCCATGCCATCCCATGGCGCAGGTTTTCTAGCAAGAAGCTATCTTCACCCTGAAAGAGTAGCCACTCTGGAAGATTGGCTTGCAGAAAAGCCCGAACACAACACATAAAATATATGGGAACTTAGCATTTGTTCAGCCAGAAGAGCGAGATATGCTCTTCTGGCTGTTTATTCTAGAAGCTGCCGAACTTCAGGAATGGCGAAAGCTTAGCCTTATTTTAAAACTGAGTAACTTGACCTGCACTAATTTTAATAGGCTTATCGTCCACGCTTATCCAGACGTCGAGCGCAGAAGGGTTATGAACAATGCTTCTGTCTACTGAGAATCTAAGTCTCTCGAGCGCCTGCATATAGGCTATAATCTCTGCATTCGTAGCATGCCAGATGGTATCGTTATCCTTTAGCAGCTCCCCCGCTTGATCAATAATCTCCCAGTTATCGTCATTGTCAAACTCATAGCTATGGCCCCAAACATAAAGCAAAGACATTCTACTAAACCATTCCTTAAAGTCTTTGAAAATTTCAACTTGTTCTAGCAATTGTTTATGATGACATGTTGGATGCCAACGAAGCGGATCAGCTGGCATATCGAATCTGCCATGGCTGTTCACCGTTCTAGCATATTCAATTCCAAGCGCTGGAAGCATCGCAACGACTTTGTCATTATAAGTTCCAAAAGGATAACTCATTCCACGTACCGGATATTGTACAAGACTCTCCAGCGTCCGCCGATCTTCCAAAATTTCATGTGCTACTTGATCTGGTGGAGAGATTTCTAGAAAAGGGTGACTAACCGTGTGCGCAGATACTTCATGGCCTTGAAAGAGCGTTCTAACCTCTTCCGCTGTAATATATCCCTCGCGCCCAAGAAAACCAGAGTTAAGATGAAAGGTACCTTTGAAGCCATACTGATTTAATTTCGATACGAGCTGCCGGTCTTGAGTGCGCCCATCATCATAGCTGAAGGTCATAGCCTTCGTTCGTCCTTCTGGAAATAACGTGTACTGAACTTTCATCACATTTCGTCCTCTCTTATTCTTTTTGCTCAGCTGGACTATACACACTGCTAAAAGAAAAACCCATCAGTTCGATGGGTCAAGCTTTGTGGATAATTACAGCATACTAGGCTTCAACTGCAAAGTAAGCGCTATATCCTCATTATTCCAGCTTGCACTAATAGTTGCAAGCTCTTTTGTACGTTCGATTTGCGGCTTGAAGCTATCAACTCCTTGTCCTATGCAAAGAGAGAAAAGAAATGCAGCCTCGTTCATTTTTTGAAAATCAATAACCTTCTTTTCACCGGTATGAAGTACAAGGTCGATGCCCAGCAAGTCACCCTTCCTAGTTACTTCCCAGCTCCAGTCTCTGGCTGCCTCACCTGCACTCTGATCATCAAAGGCTGCAAACCAGCTGCGCAGCGATACCAGCGTCTCCCCTATTCGAAGGCTAACACTGCCTTTCTCCACTACGGTGCTGACCTGATCCAAAGCGCCGCCAATTTCCAGACGGAATCGCAAATCTGACGCTTCGATTGAGCCATGAATCATATCCAAATTCGGGTGGGTATCACCGCCATTGACGACAAAATTCACTCCAAACAACAGATGGTTCTCCCGCTGCTCCCCATGAAAAATAGCAGAACAATAATCATAACCATCGTGCAGCGCACGCAGATGCAAGTAAGTCGCCTCGCCACCATTATCAACATAGGCGAGCAAAGTCCTTGTCTGGTTCCACATAATCTCTTTGTTGAAGCTGCCAAGTGTATAGGTCGGCGTCATATAAGTAGTTGCCCACTTCTCTTTACCGTTTCCATTGATCCCGAAGCATTCCCTTATCGTCCGCTGACCGAGCGCAAGGAAACCTTCTACATATTGCTCTGGACATACAGCGCCGCATTTATACCAATCTTCATAATAAGGAAGTTCATCCTCCATATAAAAAGCCAGCTTTCCTTTGGTTGCTAATTGTAGAAAAGCTTTGCTTTGAGGTGTAAGCAGCGTTTTGTAACAACGGCTGTGCGGACCGGACCACTGCCTTGTACCGGCATGAAAATGATCCGCTACACTTTTCCATGCGATGTTCAGCAAGTCGTTTCCAAGCTGCTTTGCATAATCATTGCTCGTTTCCGTTACAATAGCAGACAGCTCCAAAATAGCAACATAAGTGTACGTCGGACTATTATATTCTTGGAACGCCTGCCGAGGCATTGTATAGCTATGCAGCTTTTCCAGTCGTTCCAAACCGTATTTTGCATAATCCTGCCGCTCGAACCATTCACCAGCGATGAGCGTAACGAATGCGCCCATAATTGCAATGTTAGTGTAATGCGGTCCAACATTCCGAATGATAATCGCGTCACAGGCATTACAAATAGCTTGTTTCACCGACTGCCGCAGCGTCTCTGGCAGCCTTGCATCGTGCCTTGAAATGATCAGCACAAGCAGCTTGCCGCAAAAGTCAGCCCAGTTCCAATCAGGAGGGGACATTTGATCAAGCGGCTCCTCATAAAACCAAGACCAGATACCGAATGTATTGCGGCTCCGATCTGTATCCTGCAAGGAAACGATTTGCTCAATAATATCGAAAGCACGCTGCTCATAATGTTCTTTCCCYGTATCCAGCAGACCCAGCGCATAGCTGAGCGAGCTCCGTGTTGAATGGATAAAATCAGCCTGTTTAATGGTCGTATGATAGCCGGGACTACTGAAGGGTGACCTAAGTAAACGGTTTTCTGAATTGTACTGGGAGTCTAGGGAATCAATCAGCTCAATCAACTTGTTTCTGTTATCGAATGAATTATTGGAATTGTCCACTATGTTCATTTCATCCCTCACCTGTAATCAAGTTATCTTCGTTTGCTTGCTCAGAAGTCAGCAAGAGCATAAATTCTGTCAACAGCTGTAAAGTTAAGCCTTGCCCATAAAGTGTCGGATAGATCGGAATCTGATTATAAGCGTCATCGGATGGCATAATAGGTGTTCCGCCCGAGACACCTGCAACTTCACCATTAGAATTAATTAGCGACAACACTTCAGATAGCGTTCGCTCAGCCGGCTCCAGAAATGAGGCGTCAAGCATACCTGTGTTGACTCCTCTAAGAAAACCGCATGCAATTCCAGCACTTGCCGAGGTTTCTTTATACGTATCCGTGCGATCCAGCACCGTATGCCACAGCCCGTCTGCAGCCTGGCAAGAGCGTAGTGCAGCGGCAAGAGTGGAATATCGTTTGTTAAGCTCTGTTGGTATGGCTGCTAGCCCGCTGATTTCACTCACAATCTCGGGTATGCTCATAACGATCCATGCATTGGCGCGAGCCCAACGAACCGCTGATAAATGGTTGCCTGCCTCACAGTTCCAGCCGTGAAATAACAATCCCGAATTCGAATCCTGCAGCAGCTGCAAATGAAGCATGGTCTGCTCTAGTGCCTCTGTAGCCAACTGCTTATCACCCGTCGTTCTCGCCAGCCTAGCTAGAAATAAGACAGCCATAAATACCGTATCTGCCCAAACCTGTTCACGGAACTCGGCAGCCTCCGTAACGGTGTGCTCGAAAGCCCGCTCGCGTGTACGCGGCGCTTCATTCAGCATCCACTGTGCAATTTCCTGTGACTTGGCGAGCAGCCAAGCCTCTCCGGAGCGGCGATATAAGGAAGGAAATACGGCAAAAGGCGCCATTGCATTAATTACTTTCTGAGCATCGGCCTTATGCTTATTCTGCTCTACCCATTTTTCCACGTACTGGATCGCTTCTTCTTGCCCTGACTTCTCACCATAATCCAAAATTGAGATGATACCGACACCAGGAACCCAGTCCCACTGATTCATATCCATGCCCCAATTCCCCTGATGATCATCGGTCATATAACTGTAGATTTTGCTCATCGCCTCTGCAATCTGCCCTGTCATATCAGTTCTCCTCAGTGAATTGATCAATGTCGATGATGCCAATCCATAAGTGCTGCTCCTCATCTGCAAAAGTAAACGACACCTTTTTACTATCGGGACTGAACATGGGGTGGGGATGTCCGGGATGATCTCTCCATAGAGGCAGCTCGCACAGCAGCTTGGAGGTTCGCTTCTCCAAATTGATGAGGACGATTTTGCTTACCTTCATTCCCTCTTCAAACGTATCCGCAACGGCAAAACGCCCATCTGGACTCGGCGCTACATGCCAGTACCTGTAGTCGCCATTGATAAGTTCATGATCTTTGCCCGTTTTTTCAACCCGATATACTCCTGTTGGTTTTAGCCGGCTTTGCGGATACTTGACGAAATACAGATACTCCCCATCTGCTGCCCACATCTCGTGCCCCACATATTCCACATGCTCACCTGTATCCAGCCGCTGCTGGCGAAAAATATTACGTATCTCACGCGTCGTTGTATCCGCAACGTAGATACGATCTGCAATATGGTCTGTCCTGCCCTCATGGGCAAAAAAAACAAGCTGATCATAACGAGGATTAATCATCGAATGATTCGCAATAGGGTAGGGCTCTTTAAACCCCGGTGCAGCAACAACAGAGACCTCACCTGTGAGGACCTCAACAATCCCGACTACCCATTCCTCGCCGCGTTTCCAGTAAGTTCCTATTTTCTTTCCGTCATTTGTGATGGAGAGTGGACCATACACCTCAGTCCCAACCTCCATTCTGCATACGTTGCGAGACAGCATCGTATGCAGATTAAACTCATAAATCGCAGATCCGACATAATAATAGAAATAATCATTTGACGATACAACACCGCATCCCCAGCTGAGGTTTTCTATCAGTGTTTCAACCGCACCCGTCTCTATATCAAAAAGAACATAACGCCCTTTAAAGCTCTCATCTATGTCTGTACAGACCATAATATTGCGGCTGTCTGCCATCCAGGTTTGAGCTGTAAAATAGTTTTGGCCGGTATCCGTACCAGGGTTTCCAACAGCCTGAATAGCGATATTCGTTAAAGGATCCTTCAACTTGCGAATGATCATGCTGCACCCTTCCTCTCCTCTATAGTTCAAACCTCTCCATCTTCTTCTCTCCGCGCCCGATCTCTGAATTCCGTAGGCGTTAGCCCTGTTATTTTCTTGAATAATCTCACAAAGCTATTCACATTTGTATAGCCTACGCCCTCCGCAATATCGCGTATTTTCTCTTCCGTATCCTTCAGCAGCTGCTTGGCCTTGTTCATGCGCGTCTCCATCAAAAAATCGATAAAATTGCACTCCTGCTGTTCTTTAAACAGCTTGCTGAGATGAGATACGCTCAAATGAAATTCGCTCGCGAGCAAATTAAGCGACAGGTCGCTGCGCATATAATGTTTTTGAATATAGAGCATCACATTGTCAATGACATCATTTCGTTCCCTGTTGCTTCGCTTTTCCTTAATTCGTTCGATGAAGCTCGAGAGTGATTGGATCGTAAAGGCCTCAAGATGGTGCAGCTGCTCATACTGGTTCAACATTTCAACCATGTACTGCTCCGGCAAAATCCCCTCAGGGTCAACGCCAATTTCTACAGTGGCTGTCGCGGCCTTCATCAGGCATTGTACAATCAGCTGCATAATCATTTCCGGCGGCACGACATGCTCGGTGAACGATTCGAACCATCTGTGTACTTGCAGCTTCATCTTCTCTGTATCCGACACCTTAACCGAAGCGACAATCCCATCTGTCATGGCAAATAATCGGTAAAATTGCGGGGATTGCTCACTGAACACATCCTCTTTCGTAATAATCGAATTGCTCCCCATTACGAGCTTATAGCTCAGCGCCTCAAGCGATTGCTTATAGGAGCGATGAATTTCGTTGACCGTTTCAACAATATCTCCGATGCCAATCGTAATCGTGCGGTTAAAATACTCCTGAACGAAATCCTTCATTAAATCAGCTACTGCGACCGCCCGCATCATATGGCGCTGCGGATCATCTTGATCACCGAAGCTCATAATGACAGCGCATTTGCCAATGCTCACTTCCACTGCAATGCCGCGGCTCTCTGCATTCATCAGCTCCTCTGCTACATTGCAGAGCGCATAGGCATAAAGCTGCAAATCCCGCGGCGAAGCAATTTCATGCTTGTTGTCAAATTCAATGCTCATGACGACATAATGCTCTAGATACAAACTAATGCCAAGCATATCCATATAAGGCTGCAGCACTGCAATATTTTTGCGTTTCTCAGAAAGCAATTCAGTGAGCAGCTGCCATTTGATAAGCGGCTTGCTTTCAATTACCTGCTTATGCAGCTCTTCCCGATCTTGCAAAATATGTTGTACCGTCGATTCGAAATATTGAAATTCATCCGTGTATTTCCGTGTTGTTCCTTCCTTCGGATGAATTGTCAAATGCCGAGTCATCGCCTGAATAAAACGATTAACTGGCTTGAAAATCCAGCGGCCTACCATCGCTGCCGATGCCGTTGCCACCACAAACAATACAATGGCAAGAATAAGCAGGCCATTGCGAATGGCATAAAGCGGCTTTAGAAACTGCGCTTCCGGCACTACCCGAACAATATTCCATCCCGTATAGTCTGACTTCACATAAAAAACGGAGGATGCTGTCCGTTCAACCTGCTCAGAAAAATGGCCGCTCGTTTCCGAGGCATTCAATATCTGGTTAATATACGGAAATTCACTAATGTCCTTGCCCAGCTTGCTCTGGTCTGCATGCAGCACCACGACGCCTTCACTATCCATAATAAAGGTCTGTCCTTTATCCATCGCAGCCGTATTGCGAATCAAGCCGTACAGCAGATCCTCCTTAATATTTACGGCGATCGCACCTTCCCGCGTACCTGACGAATGAATAAGCGGATAAGAGCGTACCAGCGTTACAACATTGCGGTATACCGGATATTGCGAGTGATTAAGCTGTACCTTGCGAGTCGACATCCAATTGAAATATCCATCATACTGCTGAAATTCTGGAATCCATGAGAAATCCAGCTTATAATCCTGTTCAGTCAATACATTTCCTGAAACGAGCCGCTGCGTGCCATAGGAATAAAGATCGATGGAAAAGAGATAATCAATACTATTAATCGCATTCGTAATTAGAGTGGATACGCGGAAAGCATTGTTCTTGCTCTCCAAATCGGTCAGCTCATCATTGAAGAACCGTCCCACCTCAGACGTCTTCAGCAGCTGAATTGCCGATTTATCAATATGCTTAAGCGACAGCTCCAGCTTCTGATCCAGCTGTCCTAGCAGTTCCATGTTCGTACTGGTCAACTGCCGCTCCAGCTGTCGGTTGAATACGGAGTACGTCAAAAATGCAGAAGAAAAAACGAGGAAGAACAGCAGCATCGATAGTACTGCAACCGCTTTTACAAGCCGCCGATTTTGTACGAGCTTCATATCTGTTCCTCCTTCATTTTTGTCTTGTCGCGCAAATGCTTCGAATCTAAAAGAATCTAGAAGCTGGCTTTATTGTCTTCATACCACTTCTGGGCAATCTCTTCTGCTTTTTCACCACCAAGGCGTTTCCATTCCTTGCGAATCTGATCCAGTGCCCATTGACCTGTATATTTGTCTCCTTGGGTTACGGCATTAGCACGTGTTTCCCTAATGAAGGTATCCAGTGTTGAACGGATTTCATTAATTTCATCAAAGCTTGGCTGATATGGAATATCGCGGCGGAACTCATTTTTCAACGCAATATCGAGCGATTCCATATCAAGCTTAGCAATGCGCTGTGACAAATCATCGCTGGCCGCTTGAACAAGCAAATTCTCGGCTTTAAAACCGCTCTCGTCACGCAATACAGCGTATTCTCCTGCATAAATAACTTCTTTTGTAAATTTATCCGGATCAAGACGTTTCGCAACGTCACCTACCATTTCATGATGGACGCCTTCCTCTCCATTCACGAGTGTGAACCAGCCCTTCTCCAAAATCCAATCCAAATACTCCATAGCGGCCTTCGGATTTTTCATATCCTTATTGAAAGTGACATAAAATAGCGGCGAAGCCTCCTGATACGTACCATATTTGCCATGCGGAGTAGCAACCGCTTCCAATGGCTCAGGCTTGGCGTCCGGCACATTAATGAGTAGATCCTTCGTTATAATATCGGTATTACCGAGTCCCCATTGCCCCATATAGATTCCAGCTTTACCTGTTGTCCACAACTGGGTTGCACGCTGATTGTTGCTATCCGTTAAATATTCACGATCAACAAGTCCCAAATCATACAGCTGCTTCTCCAGTTCAATCGCTTCACCAAAACGGTCAAGGGTTGCACCATATACCATTTTCCCATCTTCCACATACCATTGATTGTTCATGGCCGCATATAGAGCAGAGTAAATATCGAATGTCGTATGACCGACTATTGGCGTGCTGTCTGGGTAGCGTTCTTTCATTGCTTTGGCTACAGCAACAAGCTCTTCCACTGTCGTCGGCCTCTCAAGCTTCAATTCGTCGAGCCAATCCTGTCTTATCCACATGCCATGGTTTACAATGCCGGTAATCGCACGTTTCGTCACTGCCGCATAAACTTCTCCATTGAAAGTAATATAGGGCAGCAAATCCGGATTTTCTTCCAAATATTTTTTGTAGGTCGTGCTGTATTTCTCAATATAATCACCGATCGGTTGAATAACTCCTTGGGTGACCAGCTTGCCAATATATGTCCGGTCATATTCCCACAGCAGGTCCGGCGCTTGTTTCGATGCAATCAATACGTTTAGCGCATCCTGTGCTTGGTTGCGCGGTACAGGTACGATCGTTACATCAATACCCGATTGCTCGCGAATCCATTTTACCCAGCGATTTTCTTCATAGGTACCCTCATCGCTTGACACTGCTCCTCTATCAAACGTGGAAATGCTGACCTTCTTAGGCATCCCATCATAGGGATCTTTCTCGCCTGTAGAGGACTCGTTGGCAGGTTTGTCAGTGGCCTTGTTCGTTGTATTCGTAGAACTGCTGTTTTCCCCACTGTTGGAACATGCCGTTGCCAAGAGTGCCATAATCATAATCAGCATAAGCAACATTTTTCCTTTTTGTATTCTCTTCTGTTTCATACTTGACCTCCTACAAAATAATTTTTTTATATCAAAATGTGCATTCTTGGCACCCTTGATATTCAGCTCAAGCCGTACATTATCCTTTAATTGAACCAAGCAGCACGCCTTTAATAAAATGCTTTTGCAAAAATGGGTACACACACAGAATCGGCACGATAGCAAACACGACTGCTGCAGCCCGAATGCCTTCCGGCGTAATCGAGATTTGCGACACACCTTCACCGCTTCCACGCAGCAGTTCTGGACTTACCAAATCGATCATCTGGTACAGCTTCACCATCAATGACACTTTATCCGTACTTCGAATGTAGATTAAGACATTCATATAGGAATTCCACCAGCCCACGGCATAAAACAATGTTAATGCAGCGATGACCGGTTTGGAGAGAGGCAATATAATTCGCCATAAAATAGTGAAATCACCGGCACCGTCAATCGCAGCGGATTCTTCCATCTCGTCAGGCAGCCCTTCCAGAAACGATTTCATAACGAACATATTGTAAGCGCTTATAAGTGCTGGCAGCCAAAGTGCCCAATACGTATTGGTAAGTCCAATGCTATTGATAAGCAGAAAATTAGGAATTAATCCACCGCTGAACAGCATCGTAAATAAAATAGCCATCAGCATGACATTTCTGCCTTTTAGTCTCGCTTTAGAGAGCGGATAGGCAGCAATGATCGTAAAAATCATATTCAACGCTGTTCCGATGACCGTAATGATGATGGTGTTCTTCATCGCTACGATTAATTGGCCGTCTTTCAGCAGCTTTAGATAGGCTTCCATATTGAAATCAACTGGCCACATGAAAATTTCCGCGGCATTGATTGCCCTGCTGCTGCTAAACGATACAGCAATAACGTTAATAAACGGAAATAACGCCATGTAAGCAAGCAGCGCCAGCAAGATGTAGTTAAGCCAGCGAAATATGACCGAAAAAACGCTATGTTTTCCAAGCTTCAGGTTGCATCACTCCTTTCATCCCTTACCACAATCCTCGTTCTCCCAGCGCCTTAATGATTCGGTTCACCGACACAATAAGAATGAGCGCAATCAGTGATTGGAATAAGCCTAATGCAGTTGTGTAACTATACTGCAGGTTGACAATCCCCCTTGTGTACACGAAGGTGCTGATAACCTCGGCCACACTCGTTACTGCCGGATTCCTCAGTGCATATATCTGCTCGAAACCAACGTCCATCATTTTTCCTACTTGCAAAATAAGAAGAATCGCAATTGTACTGCGAATGCCTGGCAGTGTCACATGCCAGATCTGTCTTATTTTATTGGCGCCGTCAATTTTGGCCGCTTCATACAACGTCGGATCGATCGAGGCCATCGCAGCTAAGTAAAGAATCGTCCCAAATCCGGCTTCTTTCCAAATACCAGACACAATGAACGTCACCGGCCACCATAGCTTATCTGCCATAAAATAGATCGGCTCTATTCCAAACGCCTGCAATAAATAATTCACTATGCCTGTAGATGGCGATAACAGTGCAATAATGATGCTTCCGAGGACAATCCACGAAATAAAATGAGGAATGTACAGCAAGTTTTGCAATGTTCGTTTATACCACTCCACCCGAACTTCATTAAGCATGATCGCGAGCAGAATCGGAGCAGGAAACGCAAAGAGCAAGCTGTACAGGTTAAGCAGCAGCGTATTTTTTAATACGATATAAAACTCGCGACTGGCAAACAACTTCTCAAACTGCTGGAATCCTACCCAAGAGCTTCCCCAAATCCCATCGGATAATCGATAATTTTTGAAAGCAATGATTTCCCCAGCCATCGGTGCATATTTAAATAGCAATAAATAGATGGCTACTGGCACTAGCAGCATATAAAGAAATCGATTGCGTTTTAATTCCTTCCGCATGGATCTTATCCATCTCGAGCCTGCTCCTGCTTTCGGCATTTTAGGCATGGGAGCTAGATCCGCTGACTGCGAATGTTGCTTCAAAGTAATCCCCCTTTCTTTTGGCATGTTATCATTCTGTTCAGCAACGCCTTGCCAACTTAACGTAACATGTACAGCCGAATGCGGAAATCTCCACTTTTTGTGCTGCTATTCCTTCACTCTGAAAGCGCACCTTCCATTTTTGTGATGCTATCCCTTTTTCATTATCTATCGGCTGAAAACCCTTTATTTACTTGACATCTTGGGTTTTCAGCATGCAAATCCGAAGTTAGAGCGCCAAGTTAGATAGGCACAGTCCAGATACAAGAGGAGGGCAATTCGTGCGATAAAATGGTCGAGGAGCCTGTAACCATTTTGATTCTGTCGTCAACACTTATTAGGAAACGCTTACAATTGGTTGTTATTAAAACACCAAAACTAACTTGTCTGAGCACCCGTAAGAACCTATTTGTTCTTACAGAGCCTGCCTGACCGCCTTAACGCATCCGAATGATCGTTATAAGCACATATGGGTTCTTACTGCTCCAAAACTAACTTGTCTGAGCTCCCGTAAAAACCTATAGGTTCTTACAAAGCCCGCCTGACCGACAATCTGCATCCGAATGGTCACTTTAAGCGCATATGTGTTCTTACAACTCCAAAACTAACTTGTCTGAGCTCCTGTAAGTACCTATAGGTTCTTACAAAGCCGGCCTACAGTCTGCATCCGAATGGTCACTGTAAGCGCATATGTGTTCTTACTGCTCCAAAACTAGCTTGTCTGAGCTACTGTAAGAATCTAGTGGTTCTTTCAGAGCCCGCCTGACCGCCTTAACGCATCCGAATGATAGCTGTAAGCACATATGGGTTCTTACAGCTCCAAAACTAACTTGTCTGAGCTCCTGTAAGAACCTATTTGTTCTTACACAGCCAGCCTGATCGACTGCCCACAACCGAAAGATTGCTGTAAGCACATATGGGTTCTTACTGCTCCAAAACTAGCTTGTCTGAGCTCCTGTAAGAACCTATTTGTTCTTACAAAGTTAAACCATACAGACTGCGGTTCGTCCCTATGGATATCAACCTTGATGTGCTTAGTG
Source organism: Paenibacillus sp. 01T424 (assembly GCF_056398745.1). NCBI lineage: Bacteria > Bacillati > Bacillota > Bacilli > Caryophanales > Paenibacillaceae > Paenibacillus > Paenibacillus sp. 01T424. The sequence continues at coordinate 29,554 of NZ_JBFTPZ010000018.1, forward strand.
GCTGGTTAATCCAAGTTGTCATATTAACTAAGTCTCCCTAATAATAAAAAAAGATCACCCGTATTGGTGATCTTTTTGTTTCAACTATAAACGTTGCCCACATTTTATGATTTGAATAATTCGCACTTATTTATTAATCCTTTCTAATTGCATCAAGCTGAGACTGGCTCATGTGCAAGTCTCTAGCAACAGACAAAGCTGCATAATCTCCGACTTCTTCTCCAAGACCGGCAGGAACGATCTCGCAAATCGCTAAGGAATTCGGTAGAGCCTCCATCTGGAGCGCTTCCAGCATATAGGGTTCGATAAGCTGTCTTTGTCTTCCATAGATGCTCCCGATGATAACTTTTTGCGGATTAATAATATCAATGAGGATAGCTACTCCGCGTCCCAGATGACGTCCGACGTCTTGGAAAATACGGAGTGCCCATGGATCGCCTTTTAAAGCCGCTTCTGCTACATCTCTAGCAGAGATCTCATCGATGGAATCAGATGGATGATAGAAGGATGGGAATTCTCCACCGCTATCCATTCGTCCTGTCACTAAGGATTGAGCAGCACGGGCTATGCCTCCCCCACTGCAGAAGCCCTCAAAAGATCCTGCTTTGTTATATCCGATCGGTCCTTCATTCTCCAGTCGAATATGTCCCACTTCGCCCGCATTGTCATTCGTTCCTGAATATAAACGCCCATCCAGAATAAGTCCTGCTCCCATTCCAGTCCCGAAGGTAAGGAAGATCATATTGCGGGTTCCTCGGCCTGCACCCCATTGCCATTCGGCGAGGGCACATGCGTTGGCATCATTTTGCAATCCGACCGGTACATTAAAGTAATGCTCAATCGGACTAATGACGTCGACTTTATTCCAATGTGACAAATTAGGGGGAGATAGAATAAGCCCATATTGGCTATTTAGAGGTCCACCACAGCTGATACCTATCGCTTTTAATTGTTGTCTATCACCCGGATATTTTAAGAACAAAAGGGTTAATTCATCAATCATTTGTTGGATGGTCTCTTCTGGCGTAGGCGCAGTCAAAACGTATGCTTTATCGATAATTTGTATTTGATTTTCCGATAATCGTCCGATTGTGACCGCGCATTTGGTTCCGCCAATATCAATTCCAGCATAAGTGATCATCCTCCAAAAAACACCTCCTCAAGCATGATGCACAAGGTATGATAGATAGGAAGATGCCGCTCTTGAACATCCGGTGTTTCGTAATAGGGGACTGTGATCGTAACATCACATAGCACCTTCATCTTACCTCCCGATTTCCCTGTTAACCCAACGGTTTTCATTCCCTTTGCTTTAGCGATTTGAAGGGCACGAATGATGTTGCGAGAGTTCCCTGAAGTGCTAAGGCTTAGAAAGACATCCCCTTCATTGCCATAGCCGTAAACCTGCTGTGCGAAAACCATATCGGAATCTACGTCATTAGCGTAAGCTGTCATAAAAGCACTCTGACTTACTAACGAAATGGCGGGTAAAGCACCTTGCAATCCATTACAAATCTCGTCAGCCTCTTCTGGAAATAACTGCGTAAACTGATGCCGGAAGGTTTCGGGAACCGAACGTGTTAGCATGAAACTTTTCATCAATTCCCCCACAATATGCTCGCTATCGGCTGCGCTTCCACCGTTTCCGGCAACCAGCACTTTTCCATTATGACGATAACAGGTTTCCAAGAGGCTAAAGGATTGCTGGATTTCAGGAAGACATTCCTTCAAATCCGGATACTTGGCATAGAGAGCTTGTAGATGACGATTCATGCATGATTTCCTTTCAAGAAGCAATTTCGATTACATTGTCCTTCACTTCATTAAGACTTATTAATTTGATTAATCATAATAAGAATGAACTGTGCTGCCTCTGCTCTCGTAGCATTAGCTCGCGGATGGAACATATTATCCCCTTTTCCCTGTACGAGGGCCGCTTCATTCATTGCTGCCACAGAAGGCATTGCCCATACAGGTATGTCCTTGGCATCGGCAAACTCGACATTCATGCTTGTATCTTTATTCAGTCCAAGTGCTCTTGCGACTAGTACGGCCATCTCTGCACGTGTGATAAGCGCATTAGGAGCAAATGAATCAAGACTGATACCAGAAACAATGCCAGCCTTCACAGCTGCTTGCACGTTTGCTGCATACCATGCATCCTCCTTCACATCCTTAAACAGCTGCACTTCCTCAGATGCTTCGAGGTTTAAAGCACGAACTAAGAGAGATACAAATTCCGCTCGAGTTGTATCGCCTGCAGGCTTGAACATGGAATCATTTACGCCGTTCACAATATGCTTTGCCGACAATACTTGGATCGTTCTTGTAGCCCAATGAGTAGTGAGCAAATCGCTAAACGTCTTGTTATATTCCAAAACTGCATATTTGCTCAAATGCCGAAGTTTGACAGTCAATGTTTTGGCACTGCTGTTCACTTTACCACCCACATATTCCCAAACCTTAGTCAACTCGTTATAGTAATAAATACCGAGAAGCTCTTCATCAACCCCATCGGCATCATAAGGTAAAGTAATCTCTACACCGTCTTTTCCCCCTTTAACTTCGACCACGCTGCCGTCTGTCTTTTTTAACTTCATACTAATTTCATACACTTGACCTGCAATTGTTATTTGTGCAGTTGCACTTTGAGAGGCTGACCGCTTGTCACCCGCTTCGCTCACTGGCTTAATCTGCGCTTCAATTGCTGCCCCTGCCTCATTGCCGATCTGTCCTCTCCAAGCATTGAGCAGTTCTCGATCTACATTTACGATTACCGAACCCGCCACTACGGATAAAGGATGATCTCCAATTTGCGCTAATGGAATCGATACGACGGATTGGTCATTGCTTAGCTTTACTATCGCTTTACCATTTTCCACTGACACTATGCTCCTAGCCATATTTCCATTGCTTCCGCCAGAACCATTATTACCTCCATTGCTGCTGTCTGTAGAAAAGTCTAATTGATCTAAATATTTGATTTGCCCTTTGGGTTCATTCCCATTAAAGCTCTGAATCCAATTAGGGTCCGTTATAATCCAAAGCTTACCATCCCTAATTCCCCAAGGCTTGCCATCCGCTGAGCTATAAAGCACTTGTGTCGTACTAGTCGCATTCGAATTAAGTACCTGTACCTTTGTTCCATTCTCTAATACCGTAAATTCGTTCGTAAAATAGGAATCAATCTCTGGTAACGCCCCCAGGTTTTTGCGATAGCCCATATACACGGTATTTCGTTTGCCAGCCTTTAGGCTTCCCTGAGCCAATAAAGCTTCACCGTAGATGGTCGTAGCTGGATCGTCCTCCAAGCTGACGACTAGGACTTTCGTGGCTATATTAGGATCAAAAGTAGGCACAACCCATTTATTATCGAAGGTTTGAAGCGTTGCTCCGCCTCGATAATCATTACCTGGGAGTACAACATTACGTCTATTCAACATCCACCAAGTCTCGCCGGCAGGATATACGTAATAGACCTCAGGTCGATAGGTTTCAATATGTGCTAGAGAATCAGGAGCCAGAATCGCATCCTTGTATTCTTTCAGCCAATCGAACTGAATCGGTTTAGCGGTATAATAACCATAAGCTTCCTGGCATGATGTGAAATAATCACAATTAAATAAGAAATCATATATCCCTTTGCTCCCCGCCTCCAGGAGCCTATCAAAATGATTAAACATCGTTTCTTTGTCTGGATATCCCTTTTCGCCGGATTGATATTTTCGGTCCATATTTTCATCCAGCTGCGTTTCCGTCGTCAAAAACCATAAGGTTTGTGCAGATTGTTCGATTTGAGAATAGGTATAACCCGATCTTTCTCTAATTAGATATTCATTATCGCCGTAGATCTCGCCTCCAACGCCAGCAAACCCTCCAGTCTGCTTATCATTAATAAAGTATTTCCTTGTAGTTCCAGAAAGCTTAAATACAACGGGTACATCAACGACATTTGTAATCGCATCTGAAAATCTCATGAGATAGTCGTTATAGGAACCCTCTCTGAAATCGACAAAATCATCCCATAAAACGCCGCGATAAGCATCCGCTGCATACGTAGAACCTGGATTTCCCTTGTCTACCAAATACAATTGGTTGTTCCAAGCAGCCGATCCTTCTCCCCGTACAATGGGCACTAAACGCGCCGCTGTTTCATAAGATTCAACAGGACTGCTCATTTTCCAAGCCTCATTTAAGGCATCCAATGTGTTATATTTCTGTTTTAACCAATCTACAAATTGTGAACTATAGATGGGGGAGTCAAACAGATAACCTTCATCTCCGTTGTATATTCCTGATTCGTTCGTAACAGGATCAACAAACAGTCTGAAATTGGGACCCCAGGTGACCTTGCTAAGCGTGTCTACCATACTATTAATAATCAAATCTCCTGCATCCCAAATATTCCTTAAAGTATGGCCAGAGTACTTAACCTTAGGTGTAAAATAAACGGTATAGGCCGTTTGGTTCGCACTCGGAAGAACAACATTTGCATGCAGCTCGAGCGTAGCTGAATCCACTTTGCGAATATTCTCTTCACCGGATTGAATAACCTCGCCTGTCGTCGGATTCATGACCACATACAGCGCCGACATCGCATCCACATAACCTGAAATTTGAAACGTGGGTACCGTTAAGGTGACTTCTCCGCTATCCACGATATTCTCTTTCTTCAGCACGCCCGCTCCTTCATAGGCTCTCGGCATATAAGCGGAAAGGGTCAACCCTTGGGCTCCTTGTACCTGCAGGCCATAAGTAAAGCCTTCCTGGTCTAAGTAATCCAGCATTTTTTGCCATGCCCATGCCGGAACCTCCATGACAGCCGTATTGATATACATATCCATTGCCCCATGTGCCTTCATATATTGCAGTACTTCAACATCCTTATCCCAATTTGCTTTATTGATTGCAGGATCTGTTTTGGAGTAAAAGAGCAAATAATCCGAAGTAAACATACCACCGATCGGTACGAATGGTTTACCATCCCAAATCATCGTATGCGACTGGTTAGCATACCAGAAATGAGATTGTCCCAGCTTTTCATCGGTAAAAGTACCGTGTGTTAATGGCTTGTAGTCCGTATTGGACGCAGCGACTGTCACTTCAACTTGCCCCGCTGTTTCCTGCTCTGCTTGTAATTTGTGGAGACCCCATGCCACAGTATAGCTGTCAGCAGGCACTCCTTCAGGCAGTGTAAAACTAAACGATGCCTGAGCTTCCACATTAGCTTGGAGCTCGGAAGTATTCACAGCTGCAATCTCGGCAACATACCAAAGCACATCGCCCTTATAAAGGCTTAAATATCCCGTCGTATCAAAATCTACGGCTTGATTCAAAGCATACGTTACATTTCCTGCATAGGATCTAGGGCTGGCTTGGTTCGGCTGAACCTGCAGATTAGCTATCGTTGCCTTTAGCATCGGCACCGCAGCATTCGTTTCTTCTTGTTCAATATTCAAATGGCCTACTTTAACCGATTTCTCGCCATTAACTGCATTATCGTAAGAAATATCTACAATGCCGGTACGGATTTCGTTTTTTCCTTTTGGAGCATTAAACGGAACCGTTAATTGAATCGTTTCCGTATGCTCCTCACCAGCCGTCCAAGATGTTTTATTAAACTCTTTAACCGCCCTTGATACAACTTCCCCCTCATATACTAATTCAACGAAGAAGCTAAGGCTTGCATTGACTGGGGCAATGGCTTTATTCGTAAYCGTAACGCCTACTTGCTCTTCTCGATTCACCAACGATTTATCTAACGCGCCTGTTACGTATTCATATTTAACGGCTGCCTTATCAAAAGGTTTGCTTAATCCATTCGGCTGCCACCCCCAAAGGGCAGGCACAACGGCGATTGCATCGATGCCATGATTATACAAACCGTCGCTTGCTCCTTGTCTTGGCGTATTCGTTAAAAACGTGAAGTCATGCTGTCCTTGGCTCAGATCCGCGCTGCTTAATTTGTGCCAATAGAAAGGCATGCCCTCAGCAACAAAGATGGAGCCGTCTGTCACAACAGGCGGGGTTGTATAGGAGCCCTCGTCCAGCTTCCAGTTCCAAGGAGACATCCAAATGCTCAGCCCCGTAGCTAACGCCCAGATATCATAGCTTCCTGTTTCTGGTATATCCACTTGATACTGCGCAGTTGCCGAGGTACCTGGTGTATTGGTTTGCAGCAAGAGATAAGTGCTTCCGCTTGCCTGTGACTCAGCCGCTCCATGATAACCCCCTTGTGCAGAATGAGCGTTTTCTCCTTCCATCCATAAATAATTTTCTTCGTCTGACGGTTCAGGTACAATGGGAGCCGTTGGTTTACTCAGACCATCCGGCTGCCATTCCCAATCAACAGGTACGACGGCGATCGCATCGATGCCTTGATTATATAGACTATCGTTCGCCCCCTGCCGAGGAGCGTTTGTTAAAAATGCTAGGTTGTGCTGCCCCTGAGTCAGCTCGGTGCTATCTAGTTGATGCCAATAAAAGGGCATCCCCTCCGAAGCGAAGACAGCTCCCTCCGTGACAACGGGAGGTGAATGATATATGCCTTCGTCCAGCTTCCAGCTATAAGCGGACATCCAAAGACTCATACCTGTCGCCAGCACCCATATATCGTAGCTTCCGGTTTCTGGTATATCGACTTGATACTCCGCAGTCGCTGATGTATCGGGCGTATTCGTATGCAAGGCGAGGTATTTCCCTCCGCTTGCCTGCGATTCATCATTCCGATAATAACCCCCTGGAGAAACAGATAAATAATCTTCCCCTTCTGTCCACAAGTAAGCATCCGCCCCTGAAGAAGTATCCCTTAAAGTACTTTCGTTTGAAGCTGCGCCATTCGATATGACCGGTAAGCTTGAAAATAATAAGAGAAAGACAATCGTCCATGTCATCCCCTTTTTAAAAGCCTTAAACCTCTTGCTCCTCATGATTAAAACCCCTCTCCTTTTATTAAAGCGCTTTCATTAACCATGATATGATTTCAGCCCCATACGGTAAATGGAGGATTCGAAAGTTGCAGGGGGAATATTTCACATTCGGACCGCTTGGCAAAACCACTCCATTGCTCTATCGTTTATATCCAGCTCATGAGCTCCATCAACTACTTCTCTCGACAATCGATGCATGATATTCAGCTGCCCATAAGGCACGGCTAGTTTATCAAGCTCTTTAAGCGCATGTGCATAGTGGAACAGTTCATCCTTTTTACCCACCTCAATATGCAGAAATCGCGGACAAATTAATCCTGCTATTTCTGCGTCTAGAAACTTATTGCCAGCATTAAACCAAGTAAAATCAGACCAATCATACCTAAAGCGATCGTTGAAAAAGCAGGATGAATACGCCGCCTTAATACGAGTATCCGCTGCTGCTGTAAAGAGGGTATAAAACCCGCCATAGGATAAACCAATCATACCGACTTGGTCAGCGGCGATATCATTCCGTGATAATAAATAATCCAAGCTCCGCTGAATTTTATAGATTTCCACCGCAGCAATAGAGCTGCCCACCTGCTTTAATTGTCTATCGATAGACGCCCTGTCATACGGAGGACCGTATTCCCCTTCCTTCCAGAGCAGAAGCTGTGGCGCAAATACAGCGATGTTCCTTTGAAGTACTCTTCGCGTCATATCATGATAGTTCGTGGGACCATAGAAACTGGAACATAATTCCGGCGTGCCTTCTCCTCCATRCTGTGAAATCACGAGAGGAAAAGGCCCCTCCGTCAGTGGCAGGAATAACAGGCCGTACGTCGTCAGACCATATTCCCCTTCAACCATAACCCTGTAAATTTTGCTTAAACGATCTTGGGCAACCCATTCAACCCGAGCAATAGGTATTGATGAATCTAGCGCTGGATCACTCAGCGGCCATCCTAACATCGCTTTGAATTTCTCACGATAGGGTTCTAGTCCCGCTTCGTACGTATCTATCGATGAGGTATCCGGGCGGAAGAACTCCGCCCGATTCTGATTCCCAGTTGCACGCATTCGCTTGATGAGATGATCGAATTCGATCTTTTGTTTCTCACGATACCAGTTTCCGATATCTGGATCTTCTCCATATAAGTCGTTCTTAGAACCGCTCATTCCATCACAGCTCCTATTCTTCTGACTCCATCATGCTTACTTCTGACAGTATTTTGTCTGTCACGTTTAATTTGAACGTTTTAATTTCAAACTTTCCTAGTGTGATTACCTGCTTCATATTCAATGAAGGAATGTGAAGCTCTGTCGTTCTGCTTTGGCCCGTCGGTTCAAACAAACGAATGATATAATCCTCGGATCGTTCCGCTTTCTTGAATGTCGTTACTAGAATGCTCGAATCACTCAGGATCAGAGATGACTCTGGTCGTTGTCCGGTTCCAGGAGGGAAGAAGGAGAGCGCAAATGGCTTTTCGTTAACCGTAAGCGCATCGCGATCCACAGTCGTCAGAAGCTCTGAAGCTTTTCCCGCGTTAAACCAGAAACGGTACACTCTTTCTCCTTGGTCGATTCGATTGGAATAACGATCCTGCGGCATGATCGTTCGATCATGAATCGGATGCCCTGTGTAGCCTGGAGAGCGAAGCAACGAAAGACGCATCTCCCCATTGGCATAATCAGAACCGTACGTTCCATCATTCATTTCGATCATCACAAAATCATTTTCTTGATCATGGACAGCTGTCCATTTTTGGGCGACAACCTCTTTACCATCTGAAGGCAGATCATCCATACCATACGCCACTTGACCCTGATATTTTGCTTGCTCATAAGGGGTCGGAACGGAAAGCTTCAGCATTTTGCTTTTCTCGTTCCAATGCACGCGGAGCTGCACTTCAATAAGAGTACCGCTCTTAGGCAATTTATAGGTTTGCACGACAAAAGAATCATGATAGTGAAAGATAGCTTCTATGACTGTCCTCACTTCTCCGTCTTCAATAACACGCACAGACTCCAGCATCTGCTCCGTCACCCCAGAGAACTGTGTCCCTTCACTCGCGGACATTAATGCAAACACGCCTGCCACTTGGCGAAAGCTTTGTACGTTCATTCCCCAAGCATCATCATCGTCTTCGATAACTAAGGGCATGAATGCTCCAGGTTTTACCGCATCAATTCCATGCACCCGATAACGATCTATTAATCCGGTTTTACAGTTAACAATCACCTCCATTTCTTCGTTTTGAAACGTTATGCGATGATTGTGAGTTTTAAGTTCCAGCTCGGGTTTTCTCGGTAAAACTTCCAATTGAACATTAAAACGATTCATTTGGCCTGGAGCGAGAACGGCCTGAAATACGGTACGTTTACGCCAATCCAAATTAAGGTTGCTCTGCTCCTTTTCCGCCTGTGATGGAAGACGAACTCCCTCTTGATAGACAACAGGAAGTGAGAACTCATCGTTCCAGTTCTGATCGGATAATTGAAACTCGCATTCCACGATGGTTGAGATAGGGTACGGGTGCGGATTATAAACCAAAATAGGAATCTCGCCTTCATCCGCTTTGCGTTGTCCCTTGGCAAGCGCAAAGAAGGTTTTGGCTTTCAATCGAGAAATGATTTCGAGTCCATGATCAACTAAACGCAAGGAAGCCTCCTCTACGGGTTGAATAGAAGAACCCGGAAGCACATCATGGAATTCCGTGACCATGAGATCACATAAAGCTTCATGAATGTCATCATAGGGATAGCTCGTTAGACTCAGAAGAGCAGCGTGCGAAGCCATCTTTTCCAACATATAAATTTCATTTTCCAACAGCCGGTGCTTTTGTTTAATCCGGATTTGTGAAGTGTAGCATCCAACCGCCCATGGATTAATATCCGATTTATGATGAAGAAGCTCTATACCACTCTCTTTTAATTCTTGGAAATAAGCTTCCGGGGTGGAATGCAGGATTTGAGTATCCTGGCTGGATGAAATCAACTCCTGCAGTTGAACGAGATCCAATCTGGATGGCCCTCCGCCATGATTGCCAATTCCCCAGAGTAAGGAAGCAACAGGGTTATGCTGTTTTTTCTCCAGCCACTCCTTCACTTTATGATCGGCCTGACCTTTGGGGGAATTGTACATCTCAAGCGCACGATGCCCAATAATCTCTGAACCATCATAGCCAGTCCAAATGAAATCCTCTCCAGGCAGCTCACAGTTAACCGGATCAGGACGACAAAATAGGTAGGAATCGAAGCCCGATTTTTTCATAATTTGTACAAGTCCCCGCGTATGTCCAAACGGATCGAAATTAATTGCGGTCGTGGGGTAGGAATCGAATTTTTCTTTGAAATAGAGTCGACCGAGGAGCATCTGGCGAACAAAAGATTCACCTGATGGCATATTACAATCTGGCTGCAAGTACCACCCGCCCATGATATGCCATTTCCCCTCCCGAACAAGCTTCTGAATACGCACGAATAACTCGGGCTCGTACTCCTCTACCCATTTGTACAGCGTAACCTCGTTATGGTTGAAAATAAATCCATCAAAGATCTCACACAGTTCAGCGGCAACTCGGAAGGTAGAAATAGCCTCTGCGGCTCCCTCCTCCCACTCCCAAAGCCATACCGGGTCCAGATGGGCATTGCAGATGAGATGAAAATTTTGCATGTTAAAGCCCCCTATCCCAGTTCAAAACCACACCCAGACAGGGTTTATTTTTATCCGAAATTAGTTTCCATGCCTCTGTAGCTTGCTCCGCTGGAAACTGATGCGTAATGAGTGTTTCTGTCTGCAGCCAGCCCTCTTCTATCCCACGAATCGTCTCATTCATTCTTTGATTATCCCAGCCCGAGGGATTGTGAAGAGTAACTTCCTTCTCCCGTAGAGATTGGATATCAATTCTGCCATCCGTCCCTAGGAACCCCGCTGAAACCAGATGTCCGTTATGACGCAGGTAGGGAAGACATTCGTAGACCGCCGTGAGCGAGCCTACCGTATCAACAATAATGGAGAGATCGGGATTAAGCGAAGAAAGCTGCTCGCTTGCGTCGTTCTTGGAAGTGTTCATTGTGAATGCTTCATCCGGAAGCAGCGCTAACCGATCCTCATGTCGACCCAGCACGGTAACCTTTGCCCCCCTGTGGATTAAGGTTTGAGCTGCCCATTGGCCGACAAGACCGTCGCCAATAACGACGGCCTGATCCCCTTCCTTCACCGGTGGCCGAGAGCCGCAATTATAGCCAACTTGTGTAAGCACAAGCCCAGCAAACGCCACAGGGCTCATCCCGTCTGGAATTTTCCATACTTGGTTAACGTCCGTTACCGCTGGGCTGACATGGCCTCCTTCACTAAATGCCATTCCCTTTACTTTGCTTACCGTGGCAAATACGCGCTCACCTGCTTGAAACCCCTCTACCTGATCACCCAACGCTCTAATTTTACCGACCTTTTGATAGCCGTTGATCTGTGGAAATGGCAAAGCATCACCCTCAAGGTATGGGACTTCTCCCGCGATTCGTTCGCCCTTTAGGAAGGAAGATTCCGTTCCAATACTAATCCAAGAATGCTCCACGTCGATGACGATATCACGACTCCCTAGCTCAGGAACGGTTACCTCTTGATATTCAACCTTGCCTTTATCAACGAATACAACACCATAGCCTTTCATTGCCAGATCCCCTCCGCCTTGTATATTGGACTTAAATCTCGAAATCGGTTTGTGGATAAAAATATACCTTAATCGCTTCCTGCTTATTTAATAAATCAACGGCTTCCTGATACCGATCAAACGTATAATGATGAGTTTGCAAACATTCCATGTTTAATTTCTTATTTCCCACCAGGTCGATTAGCAGCTCATGATCCCTTGGACCAACATTGCGGTATTTATAAGATTCCAGCTTCATTCCCTTGTACCACAGATGCTCCGGATACTTCACTTCTCCGCGAAGAACACCAAATATAACGATATGTTCATCTACGTACTCAATCAGATTTTGCACAGAAGCGGCCGCCCCGACACAATCGTAGCCTAAATCGAATTGTTGACCCTGCAGCTCATCGACAAGGCAAGTCTCGCCAAGTCCAAGCTCTCGAACCTGTCGTACTCGCGTTTCATTAATATCTACTCCGATAACACGTGAAGCCCCCCATAGGCGCGCCACCTGAATGGCCAGCATTCCCGCAGGTCCTAGACCGGACACGACGATAGATTTGCCCCGCAGATCGCCAAATTGCATGATTCCAATTACTACACATTTCAATAGTTCAAGCGATACTGCTTGTTTATCAGAGATATGATCTGGCAGTTTGATGAGCTCCTCTTCACGGAAGCATAAATACTGCGCATAAGCCCCGTTACCATCCAAATGCTCAAGGGCAGCCACACGGTCCCCCACATTCAGCGTACGCACGCTTTTTCCCACCGATTTGACTACGCCAGCCAGCTCATGTCCCGGAAACCCCGGGGGTAATGGGTAATTGGGAGATTCATTATAATTAAACATATTGCGGCCAGCCAGCATATTCATATCCCAGCGAGGACAAGTTGACACCAGTCTTATCTCTACCAATACCTGATCATCAAAAGGTACCGGAATTTCATGTTCTAAGATGGTATACGTATTCGCTCCTGTAATTTGCAAAGCTTTCATAAGACAGCATCACCCTTCTATTAGATGTTCAAATGCCTGATAATAAAGCCAATGCCCATAATCATTCGGATGATTAATATTGTTGAGCAGAAGGCTCTCTGGCGTTTTTCCTGCTCGTAATTCTTGTTTCCAAATCTCATTCACATCTGCAACGCCGATATCATATTCCTTCCCCAAGCGACGAAGAACTTCAGCGTATCCATCCATTAGCCCACTCGTATATTTCCACAAGGGATTTGGCTCGCAAGGCGTAACAAGCACAATATCTGTTTCACAGCTACGCATCGTAGATTCTATAATCGTTCGAATACTACTCTCGTAAATAGCATAAGGTACTGCCACTTCTCCCTCGAATAGATTCTGATCATTCATCCCGTACCCTATCGTTAGAAGATCGGGTTGATTAGACACAATATCCTGCTCTATGCGGGCTGCGCCTCCCGTGCTTGTCTCTCCTCCGATTGCTTTATTAACAACGCGAAGGTTTCCACTCGAGCTTATAGCAGATAGCCGATGCGCAAAACGTTGATAAAAAGTATAGCTATCCTCACTTGCCTCTCCGCCTTCGCTAATGCTGTCACCAAAAACCACATAAACAGCTTCTTGTCCGGCATTAAGCTTTTTCATCGTGTTTTTTAATAAACGACTAGCCCCCAAGCTCATTCCGGCATTTAATTGATGTTGATGTTGCTCCCTCTCATATTCGTAGTCTATAAATACAGTGAAACTGCGATTACTGTATTCCTCAAACAAATGATGATCGAAGTTCAGGTTTTGAAAGAATACATGGTCAGCCCAATCCCGTATACTGCTTGCGACCGTTCTTGCAATCAGCCCAGTTTCATAATCAACAATAAAATCCTTTCCTTCTTTATAACTAACCGACTTCACATGCTCGGAATTCGTATGTGTTCTTAAGCTCAAGCTTCCTTTGACGATCGGGTGGAATCGCAGCTGCTGCTGTTCTTGCCCCACAAAAACGAGTGACTCCGCTGTTTGTTTCACGTTATGCACTGACATTTAGCAAACCTCACCCTCCCATTTAACTTTTCACTGCCCCTGCCGTTAAGCCTTCAACGATGTACTTTTGCAAGAATAGATACAATAGAATGACCGGCATGGATACCATAACCAAGTCAGCAAAAACCAGATTCCAATCCGAGGAATGCTGACCAAAGAAAAAGTATACGGTCAAGCTTAAGGTGAAGCGGCTCGCCGTATTTAAGAAATAAAACGGGGTAGTGAAGTCATTCCATACCGACATAAATGCAATAATTAGGACGCTGGCGCTTACCGGCTTCAGCAATGGGAAAATAATCTTCCAAAACAATCCGTAAGGGCTAACTCCGTCAATCATTGCGGCTTCATCCAATTCTCTTGGAATGCTATGAAAAAAACCGATGTATACGTAGGTTAGAAAAGCATAATTCCCAGCAATATAAAGCAAAATCACGCCTAAATAAGTACGAACCAGATGCAAATCAAACATCAGCATATACGTCGTAATAATGGAGGAAGGCAATATTAAGCCGGCAATAATAACCGTTTGCAGCAGCCTGCTCACCCGGTTATCTCTCCGTTGAATGAAATAAGCGGACAGTGAACAGAAAATAACGATAAAGAATACACTAATGACGGTTAAAATCGTTGTATTCCATAATGCCTGAGGAATCTTGGCATTTACGAACACATCTGAATAGTTATGCCATAGGTTCCATTTTGTCGGGAAGGATAATCCTAAATCTGAAGCCTCCGCCTGTGTTTTGAAGGAGTTCACAACGACCAAGTAGATAGGAATGGCGATGATACAGCTAATGAACACAGATAGAGCTTCCCATAATGTTTTACGCAATACTCGCATTCCACTCACCCTCTGTTGTCTTTATTTAGATATTTGTTCGTTATGGATACAAGGACGAGAATGATCACAAACAATAACAAGCTAGCGGCAGTCGCTTCCCCATTTCTTCCTTGCGAGAAACTTTTGTAGATCATTGTGTTCATTACGCTAGAAGCATTCCCTGGACCGCCTCCAGTAAGCGCATAAACGATATCGAATACTTTTAATCCGCCAATGAGCGAAATAATAATGTTGGTATTCACAACGGGGAGAATCATCGGGAATATAATATGCCTCTTCTGCTCCCAATTTGTTGCTCCGTCAATCTTGGCGGCTTCAATCATCTCTTTCGGAATGGTCTGAAGTGCTGCCAGAAACAAGATGACCGTTAATCCCGTCCACTTCCATATTTCAACAAAGGAGATGGAATACATCACGATATGGCTATTTGTAAGCCATTGTTGGGTTAGAAAACCAAGATGAAGGTTCTCCAATAACACATTGATAAACCCCCGGCTCGGGTGAAATAGGGCTGTAAATGCCAGTGATACTGCAATCGGGCTTAGTATGACGGGAAAGAAAAGGGCAGAGCGCAAGAAATTTGTACTTCTTAGCTTTTGGTTTACAAAGTTAGCTAATATAAACCCAAGTCCGACTTTACCGACTGTTGTGACCACTGTGAAAATAAAAGTATTCTTAAATGCAATAGAATTGCTCGAATCATCAAATAGGGATATGAAATTTTCAAATCCAACGAGCCGTGTGTAATGAAAGGTGGCGTCTAGATTCGTGAAGGCATAGAAAAAATTTGAAATCGCTGGCCACACGAAAAAGATTAAAAATATACAAAGTCCTGGAGCTAGCATTGAGTACCTGTAGTAATGACGCTTCAGCATTTATTTGCCCTCCAAAAAAGAGAGAGAGTTTCTCTATTTCAGAAACACTCTCCAAATTTGCTTTTCATATCGACTATTTCTAGAAAGCTTTACTTGAAGTTCGGATCATCCTTAGCTTTAGCGTTCTTCACTAATTCTTTCTGTTCCGCTTCTTGCACCTGCTCTGGGGTTTTCGCGCCTGCTACTAAATCCTGCAGGAATGCTGGATAATCCCCGTATCCATAGGCAGGGATGCCTTCGCTAGGATTAACGCCGGTTGGAGCAGCTTTTCCTTCCTCTCCAAACTTCTGTGCATCAAGCTCAGCAGGTGTCAGAAGTGTATTCGTAACTCCCTTGATGGCTGGTATACCGCCTTCTGCGCCGAAATAAATATTTTGAGTCTCAACGGATTCAAAGTAGTTGACGAATTTTTGAGCCGCCTCTTGATTGCTTCCTTTCACGACATACATAGCATTAGGCGCATATACCCCAGCAACGTCCTTGCCCCCACCATTAAAGGGAATAAGGAATGCTCCAATATCATTCGTTTGTTCAGGGTATTTGGCCGCAATATCGGTCATGACCCATGTAGCCATTGGATACATAGCTGCATCCCCATTTGCCAATGCCTTCTGTGCATTATCATAAGTATCCGATAAATAATCTTTGTTTACATACTTCTTATCAACAACTTCCTTAAGGAAAGTCATCCCCTGTCTTTGAGCATCAAAATTAGAAAACGTAGCTTTATTGGAAAATACTTTGTTTGTTAATTCCTGAAGGCCAGCCTGCGCCGCACCGGACTGATGGGTTGGAATTTGCAATGTCCAAGCATCTTTGGCGGACAAGTATACTGGGACTTTGCCTGCCTTGCTGATTACTTCAGAAGCAGCCCAGAACTCATCCATCGTCGTTGGAATTTGTAAGCTCAAGCTTTCAAAAACCTTTTTGTTAAACAGCATAACCGCCATATTAGATCCGCCGTAAGGAGCCGCATAAAATGTTCCAGCCGAGTCGAATGCACCTGTCCAAACCTTCTTATCGAAGTTAGCCATCCAAGGCTGATCCTCCTGTGAAACGAACTGCTCTTCCGGTTTCCCTAAGCCGTAGCCCTCATTAACGCCTCCATAGAAGAACAACAGATCTGGCTTATCATTCGTGGCAAACCGGGTTTTGATTAAATTATCCCCATCTGCGCCCTCAGGAAGCTTCTCAATCTCTAAAGTGATTCCGACCTTCTCTGCAGAGTCCTTCAGAACCGCTTCCATACCGCCCTTTAACCAACTCGTATGCATAAGTGCCTTTAGAGTAATCTTTTCTGGCGGTGCTGATGGTGAAACATTTTCCGAGGTTGGAGCTGCACTGGCTTCTGACGGCGTATCCGTTGAATTACTGTTGCTATTCGTTCCTGCACAAGCTGCTAAAACAAGCATGGTAAGAACCGTTACTATCCATAACAGCGTTCTCTTTGTGGTGAGACCCCTCATGTTCATTCCTCCAAATTTGTGATGTAAATGCTTACAAAACCAATGTTATGTTTTTTGCTTCTTATCGTAAATGGCGAATTTGAAAGTACTAGGGGAAATATTTCACACTGGGCAAGGCTGCATTTTTAATGTGTTATACTGAACGGGGAGGTCGTCTATGCTGTCTTTCAAAAATTTACAAACGAAATTATATGTGACTTATTCGCTTGTCCTCATCGTCATTGCACTCATTATCAGCACTCCGATGTATGTATATTTGAAAAATAATATTGAAACCAATTTAAAAGAAAATGTGGACAAGCTTGTAAGCGGTTACTCCAATGCTCTGGATGTTTATTCCACCATTAATAACAACGTAACCACCCAGCTATATATTAATCGTGACAATTCCAGCTATACTGCCGTCCAATATTTAAGCTCTATCGCCTATCTCAAAAATACGAGTCCCACCGAAACGTTACAGTCCGAAAAGGCCATTCAAAACTCCCTTTACTTGAATGCTGCCGTCTATCAAACGATTCATAGGATTAATTTGTTTACGTCAAAAGGTGACTTCTACTCAACTAACGAAGCTGACGTAGATATTATGCAAACCATCCTTGCGAATGATGGATTTAAGAATGTTCAAGCTGCGAAGGGCTCTTCCTTATTGAATTTTTCGGAGAAGGACAGATGGCTATCCCGTGATTCCGAAGCCGTCTTTTCATTTCTGCGTCAGATCAGCTGGGACTCGCATCCCGTTGGTTTTCTTGAAATCCAATTCAAAGCTTCGGATTTATTGCATGTAGAGGAATTAGATTCGAAGCAGGATAAAGAAATTATGATTGTACAAGCGGACCAGGTTCTTTATTCGTCTACACCTCCCTCATCCAACAAACTAGCCTCGATCCTTAAACAGGTTGGCAATGGGAATACAGGGAACGGCTTCATAACGAATGAAAAGGGGACTAATGATTTCTATATGTATCAGACCTCTGAGAAAACAGGCATAACGATTGTAGCCATTATTCCAAAGTCGCAACTTTTTGCGCCATTGCTCTTATTTCGTAATGTCACGATCATAAGCGTTCTACTCCTTATTGCGATCTCGGTTTTTGTTTACTTTATTCTCGCCAAAATTTTAACGCATCCTCTTAAAAAGCTAAAAAAAGCGATTGATTCTATTAATTTAGGTGAGACCAATCAAGCCTTTATTGAAAATAAATTTCATATGGGTGAAATCGAAATTATTAACCGTTCCTTTCTAGCCTTGAACCAGCGTTTACAAGATAGTCTTGAGGAGACTGTTCAATTCCGAACCTTGCAAATGCAAGCTAAATTCGATGTGCTACAAGCTCATATCAATCCTCATTTTTTATTTAATATGTTAGGTGTCATTACTGTTTTATCAGATAGAGGCCAGCAAAAGGCTGTATCGGACACAAGTAGAAAACTTTCTCAATTCTTACGATATTCGATTTCTTCCGGCTCGTCGATCACAACCGTAAGTGAGGAGCTAGAATTTGCACAGCATTATTTGGATCTATTAAAATCTCGCTATCAACACCGGCTACATTATGATATAGAAGTTCCTGAATGGCTTTTAAATATTCAAATTCCCAAATTAATGATACAGCCTATTATAGAAAACGCCATTCAGCATGGTTTATCGGATAGCGATAAGCAATTGAAAATTCAAATTATCGGTAAAATAATCGGAAATAAGTGGGAGATACGAATCAGTGATAATGGTGTCGGGTTTGAACCTGCTTCTTTGGAAACGTTGAAGCACAACATTCAAGGCTATCTTGAACGCATTCAAAATAATCAAACATTAAACGAGCCTATTTCAATTGGAGGAATGGGCCTAGTGAATACGATTGCTAGACTTCAGCTCATGTTCAAGGAGCAATATCAATTCTCCTTCGGCAATAACGAGGATTGCGGAGCCTATGTATGTTTCCATGGCTACATCAAACTTTAACATAAGTTCCCTAACGTATCATGTAATGGAGGCGGCTGCCATGAGGATTATGATTGTTGATGATGAACCCTTCTACATGGATCATCTTAAAGAAGTAATTGAAAACAGCGACTTTAGCAAAAGAGAGCAGACCCAGATTGTCGCCCAATGTATTAGCGCTAGCCAGGCACTGGAAGCCATACCGACCGTTCAACCCCATTTAATCTTTACCGACATCAAGATGCAGCTCATGAACGGGATCGAGTTTGCAGCCATCATTCGGCAAAATTGGCCTCATATCATCGTCGTAATCGTGAGCGGTTACTCTTCCTTTGAATATGCCCGGGATGCCATTCGGGCCAATGTGGAGGACTACCACGTCAAGCCGGTTGATCCTTCAATCATCGAACAATTATTAGATAAGACGAATACACGCATTAGCTTGGATACCTATCTTCAGCAGCAATCTTTATTAAATGAATTGCTCGAAAACAAGAGTATAGAGGGAAGTATCCAAACCACTTTACAGCAGTGCTTTCCATTCTCTAGCTATTATGTGTTTTGCTTTAATAAGCCTACATTTTCACAAGATAAAGCTCGTTGTCCCACTCTGACGGAGCAAGAAATCCAAAACAAACTATCTTCGAATCCTTTATTGCTAAAGAACGAGAAGGCTTGGATCGTTTCAAGAAATGATTTCAAAAGGGGATTTATTATCCTCGGATTATATCAATGCGGCGACCAGCGGATTAAACAACTTGCTGAGGAAATTGTTCTGATGATCGGCGGTTCAGGCAGTCACCCTTCCATCGCCGTTAGTCGAAGCTTTAACGATATTAGACAGTTTCACCAGGTTGCAAATCATCTTCACGATGAGCTGTACCATCAACTGGTCATTGGACAATCCAAGACGATCTTTTTATCTGAGCAACAACCCGCTTTAGAAAAACTCAATCTGCTCCTAAGCAGCACCGATGAGAAGAAAATTGTTATTGCGGTGGATAAAAAGGATTGGAAGCTGTTAAAAAAAATGATCTTCCATTGGTTTGAGCAGTGGGAGGAGCACTCCTGTCCGAACCTCTATTTACAAAGAAATGGCAAGCAAATGGTTCAATGGTTAGAAAAGCATTTCCGCTCATTAGAACCCCTCATAAGTATCACAACGGAGAAAGAAATGGAGGAAATCATTGAATCCGCCTACTCCTATTCAAATGCTGCTGAGGATATCTGGAACTTGCTATCGCATATTTTCCGATTTGAAGACCATGACCCCGCCAGTAACAAAGGAGTCCGATTACTTGAACAAATCTCCGACTATTTATCCGCGAATTTGAGCGAAACAATTTCAATGACTCATATTATGGATCGATTTCAAATTTCGAGCACCCATTTAGGAAATCTATTTCGCAAGCATCATGGAGAAACCTTTGTCGAATATTTAACTACTCTCCGCATTAATAAAGCGAAGGAGCTCATGCGAATTCATCCAGAGATGCCTCTAAAAGAAATTTCTGAAATTACAGGTTATACAGATCGGCACTATTTCACCAAAGTATTTAAGCTCGTTACAGGTAAATCCCCGACAGATTATAAAGATCAGCTTCTTCAGGAATAGAAGTTCGAGGCTTATTGATTTTTGTCCCAAATGGATTTTATAAATAAATAATAAGAGAGACTCCAAGGCATCTGCTGCCTTGGAGCCTCTCTTCAATAACTCTTTATACCTGAATATTCCTAAGGGGGGTTTGCTGCCGACATTTAGCTATGAACAACAAGTGAGGTGAGCGTAAGTTCCACCTCCGTATCGCCCACTGCCACTAAATGTATTTCTCCATAACCGCTTGTCGGCCTAAACGCAAATGATTTTACCGCCGAGCCTAGTTCCGGTTGTATAAGCTCAACGCTTCCAACAGCCTCAACTCCTTGCAAAAACACCGTATATTCGCCTGGAGTTGAGAATCGGAGTCGCAGGCTCATTTGATCCGATTGAACATCAAGCAGCTCGATATCAGCCAAAGCGCTTATTCGAATATCATGCGTTCCAATCCGCACCATCTTCGTTACCGGATTTGTACGTTCTCCTACAAGCAGGCTAAGCAGCTCAGCACCTTGGTAATTCGGGTACAGGTAATCAGAGGTTTCCCATTTCAGCAAACTTGTTGCATCATACAAATGAGTAGGATACCGGCTATCGGCGGCCGTCGTTTGCCTTGATCCGCTTACGGATAAGCCCTCACTGATTTTGGAGTAGTCAATGCCTCCCGCATCCAAATAATCCTCCCATAAACCAGATGACTTCATAGATTCATATAGCTCCATCAGTGCAATCCCGTAATCATGCCCGGACCACTGGACTGGTCTCCCGAACCAGGTAGAAGGAAGCGGCACACCGTTGCTCCGATAGATGGATTGCCCAAAGGAAGCGATAGCTGAATATTCCATAAATGTATGGCTGCCAAAAAATCCTCCCTGGCCGTCAGCTTTCTCTATGCCATAACTTCCGTCACTCCATAGATAAATGAAAGGCAATCCTCTACCCGCCCACAGCTTCGCATTTTCCAAATATTTGTCTTCGCTCGTCAGTGTGTATGCTTCCACATTGGCTCTTACTGCAAGTGCCGCCGTTCCCAGCTCAGGAATCATATTTCTCAGCTCCCATGACTGCGAGCCTCTAGGCATCGTAAAGCTGTCATTCATATAATTCAAGCCGGCAAGGCCATAAGTTGTCGCATTTTCATTGCCAGTCAGCCGAGCATGTCTAAGCATTTTGAACAAAAATTCGGCATTTGATCCCGCCGTTACGTCCGATAATTGGCCGATAAAAGGACTCGTTGGAAATCCTTTGCGTTTAATGAAGGTTTCGTAATCCCAATAGATGCCCTCCGTTACATCAGCGGGATTTACGAGCTTCGCCGTTGAGATCAAGGAATCTACATTGACGCCTTGCATAGCCTCCATCGTTTTTGCGGTTATTCCTTCCAGATAGAAAGGAAGAATGTAGCCATAAGCAGAATAATTGCTGCCTAACCCAGCCATTGCTGTTTGAACCCGCTGCTTCGCGATGTTTTGGTAGGAGGCGGCGGCGTATTTATTCAATAGGGCATATGGTGTAATAAATGCAGATGTAATCATTGGCGTCGCCGCAGGCCCGATACGATTCATCCATTTATGATCAGAGGGCGACCATAGATTCTCAAAGCTGGTCAGAATAGCTTCGCTTTCCTGCTGCATCGTTCCATGTGCGTAGGGGAGCGGCTCTGCAAGCCCGTGCTCCTGCGTCCACTCTTCAATGGTCGCGGACATTTCCGTCCCTTCCTTAACAAACAACTCGGATTGGAGCTTTAGTAATTGGTTAGCGCCTAACTGATAAGACTGCCGAACCGGATTTTCATTATTGGCGCTAGCTGTTGTTTTATCGTAAAAGGTTGGGATGCCAGTTGCAAACGTCGCATTTTCATTGACCCCTTTAAAGATCGAAGGAATAAATAAGCTTAGTTTGGTAGAAATCGTGTCTTCGCCTCGTTCAAGGCGATTGGGTATGCCAAAAAATGCGGACGGTTGATCATTTATACCGTCCCATTTTTGCCTGGCATCCCACATTAATCCAAACATCAGCTCACCTTTTCGAACGGCCATTAACGGCACCGTAATTTTTCGCGGATGAGGAACATAACGATAAGCGTCTACATTATCGATGACAGCATCGGTATTCGAGGACTGATTGTTATTCGTCATATCGTCCAGCCACTCCAGACCAGGAAACAGCGCTTCGTTAATATAATCGCCCTGCACATCCGTCATTGAACGAATGACCCGGTAGTTCGGATCGAGCGCTGGAACATCGGCTTCGCCAAGCAGCAGCGTTGGTCCGATAATCGCTGCAATATTCCTTGCCTGATTCGATTGCAGCATGTGCTCCAATTCCAGATTCCCTGAGGCAGTTTCTTCAACATGGATCGCTCCTGACCATAATGCTCCATCGGAAGCCTCAAAGGATATTGAGAAGCTGGAGCCCGTAGCCCCGCTTGCATAAAGCTCCTTTACCGTAAGCTCGTCATGTATTATTTCCTGAACGCTACCAAGTGAAGGCATAACGGCGATTCTGCTCCATGCGCCGTCGCGTTTTGCCTCCAGCCAGCCGTAGCCGTAGCCCTCCAGTCCGGTATGGCTCGGAGCCGGGAATACCAATCGCCTCTCTCCATTTCCGATAATGACGTCATCCGGCTGTCCGCTGCCGGGCAGCGTTGCCGGCAAGCTGAATATGCGGGATAAGCCTCTCGTCGTTGCGATGCCATTTCCTTTTACCGAAAAAGCGATTGCGCCAGCCCCTGTATCCAGCACATTGACATTATAGACAATTTGTGCGGACTCTCCTGCCGATAGCGCAGTGAGATCAAAACCTGATACTGGCGTTATTTCAAGAAAATCCGGAGCGCTTAGCTGCAAGTCAAGTCCCGCTACGCTGGCGCCAATATTTTCGATTTCAGCTTTTATGACAAACTGATCGCCCGGCGATACGATTTCGTGGGCCGAAGTTTGAAACGTAGTCAACCGAATTTCAGGAGAAAGATCTTGCTTGCGCAGCAGCTTGATTTCCTTGACTACAATCTCAATGCCGTCCTTCATGCTCGGATAGGTGGCCATCGGATCGATTCGAAGCTTAGTGATGTTCCCCGTCCAGCCTGCATGCTCGCCCATATCTATCAAATAATTCTGGAATTCCGGAATCTCTGCAGCGGTGTTGCGAAACGATATTTTTCTAGATTCGCTCAACCTGTCTGTATCTACTCCCGCATCCGTCCCGAAATAAATAGCGGCATTGGCGGTATGGTTCACCTTCATCGTTAAGCTGACATAACGGTATTCAGAAGGAATATTCGGATAACCCGCGCTGTGCGGCTCCAAATAGAAGGTTGGATTCGATGTAGAAGCTCCGATTGGCTGATCTGTCGTAAATAAATGAACACCCTCCGAATTCCGATAAACGTGATTCACATCAATATGATTCGCCCAAACGCCTGTATCCGAATTCACATCCCAGCCGAGCAGATTCGACCAAGGGGCCGCCGGCTTGCCATACAGCTCATCTTGCTCCTCCGCAAACAGCTGCACGCCGCTTGTGGTGAAATCCCAATCGGTAACCTGATTTGCCAGCAGCGGAACTTTCGTATACTTTGCAGAAGCTGCAGCTCCGGCTATTTTCCCCCTTACTGCCTTTACTTTCATATACGTTGATGCCGTTACGGTCAGCCCCGCTGTTGAAGCAGGAACAGCTATTCCATTTAACGCCGTATCCGTCGCCGGATCATAAAGCGGCTCCGTTCCATCCGTTGTGTAGATCAGCGAATCTGCGAACGCCGATTGTATAGCAATGGTCTGAGAATTATGAAATATAGCTGAATTCGTTAGAGAAACCGGATTTACTCCTGCTGTATACGTTACTTGCTTCTGGTCTTTGATCACACCATCTAACAGTGCGATAGCTTTCAACGTGGTAGTCGCATTAATTTCGATCGAATCATTAAATATAATATCGCCTTCGATCAAAGTACCGTGGGTAAAGCTTGGCTCCGAACCGTCCAGTGTATATCGGATTTGATCGGCTCCAATGACGGAAATATCAACCTGCTTGGTTTGTCCGAAAAAAGTATCGCCGCTGGATACCGTCAATTTGGTGTCTAACGGATCCCCGACAAAGACGGTCCCGCTCTTAAACATCGTAATATTCGTATCCACATTCGTTCTGCTGCTCGTATAGACGGGGGTAAGCTCGACTCTGTAATCCTTTCCTGCTTGTAAACCGTCAACAAAAACATATTGATTTCTCGGTCCCGTATATTCGACGGACTGCGGGCTTCCATTGTCGGTTATATTTTGATAATTGACCTTAAATTTGGAAACGCTTTCATTAAAAGCGGGAATAAAGAGATAAAAGCCGTTTGTATCGCCTGCCAGTTCTAAGCTGTCACGCTCTGCTTCCGGCCTTAAGTGGTTAAATAGAAAATTATCCATGGTGAATCCGACATTGGCATTAGCAAATACGCCAACGAATCCTGGCAGAGCCTCGGAGGATCGAGTGACATCGACAATGGGCGTTGCTGAACCATTTAAATAAGTAAGAACACGGTCGCCATCAACAACCTGCTTCACGCGAAACGTTTCCCATGGCAATACATCGCGGTTTAACGCCGGTACGCCATAATCCTTAATCGCCCGGAACTTCCCGCTACCCGTATTGGCAATAGAGGTGCTCCCTTCAAAAAAGTTCATTTTTGCATCATAGCTGATATGCGTCTTCAGCTGCGAGTCCCAGCCATCGCTCCAGGCTTGCTTCTGAAACTGGATACCGGCCTGTTTATTCAGCTCCCTATGCGTAACCGTCATATCAAAGGAAATCTCAAAATCGTCGTATTTATGAGTGGGGTTGCCGTTGAAACCATAATCAAATACACCTACGGTTGAAGCTTCTACTGGCCCAACAGCAAGCTGCCCGCCACTCAAGGCTACATGTGCTGTATCTCCTGAGAACTTGAAGGCAGAGCTGCTTCCGTCATGATAAATTCCGTTTTGCAGTGTACCGGCTTGAAAATCCAGTAAAAAGGTGGAACCCTCTCGAATGACAGCGTCATTCGAGCTTGCTTCCGCAGTTAAAGGCTTGCTTGCCAAGCCGGCTGGCAATAGCAGAATAACCGTCATAAGGACGGCAAAATACTTCTTAATCCTAATCATATCAATCACTCCTGTCTCTGATTTTTTTCTCGATATTGCCCTGGCGTTATGCCTTCTTGCTTGCGGAAATATCGAATAAAATTTTGCGAATTATTGTATCGCAGCCGTTCGGCAATCTCCAAAATTTTCAAATCGGTATCAACCAGCAGCTTCTTGGCTAACTGCAAACGGAAATTCGATAAATAATCGCTAAAATTGAGACCTACCTCCTTGCGAAATACACCACGGATATAATCCGGATGATAACCGATCCGGGATGCGCATAATTCTAATGTAAGGTCCGTTTCAGCTTCTTCGTGGATCATAGCGAGCATTTGATCGGAAATTTTGGCATATTGATTTTTCCGTTTCTTCTCTAGTACATTCATCATCGGATAAATAAGAATTTGGCTAAACCATTGCTCCATTTCCTTAATCGTCTTGAGCTGATACAACTGGTCGATTAATGACTTTTCTCCATCATAGAGAGAGTCTATCGGCTCACCCAGGCTTTGCGCCATTCGAACTAAATCCAACAGGAAGGATGTCAAAGGAACAAAATATTCTCTATGCCCTACCTTCTCATTGAAAATATCTTGAAGATACTTATGAAGCAGCTGGTCAGCCTGAGCATAATCAGCAAGCTTGATTGCATCCAGCAGCTCTTGTTTAATCCCATCCGGAATATGCGAGAGGATCGTTCCCTCCGGCTCGACATCCATAATATGAATAATGCAGCTAGGACCCATGCGTATCGTATATTTAAGCGCCTCGGTTGCGTCCTGATAGGCCCAAGGAGCAGATTCAACCGTTGGATAAAACCGGCTAATTCCTACGCTAGCTTTCAAGCCCAGAAACTGATCAATCTTTTCTCTAGTCTCATCGGCATACGCATTGATTTTAAGCTTGAATAATTCCTCAGACGTCTCATTACTGCCGATCAGTGTAACCTGTGTGCGCTGCATAACGACAGGCTTCAGCCTTTCGCTTTCATTCAAAACCTCGCCGGCAATATTGTTTATAGCAAATAGCAACAGCTCTTCATCTCTATTCTCATACCGGGTTCCCTCAAGCGTATCAATCTGGATCGCCATGACGCCAATATAATGCCAATTACGGTTTGACGTTATCGCATCCATTCGCTCCGTCATTTCTTGGGCCCTCACTTCTCCCTGATAAAGCTTGATCATGAACAGCTCATCAACATAGCGCTGCTGACCTTCGACAATGCCGGAGAGACGATTTTTCGCATACAGCATTTCATAGACCTGGCTGTCAATATATTGAAACTCATCACTGCTGCGCTTGACTGTTGATCCTTCTTCCTTCTCAGCAAGAAAGCGGTAAAGACGACTGATCGGGCTGTACATTTTTCTAGACCCCAGCAAGGCAACAAACAATGTACCTACAAAAATCAGCAAACATGCCGTGTAGGTATACCATTTAATGACCTTGGAATCCTTCGTAATGAGATTCACCGATGAAATGGATACATAGGTCCAGTTATTATAGGAGGATTTGCGGAAATTGACGCCCATATCGGTATTTATCTTCGCATGGTTATCGCCAACCGCCTCTGCCGTGGCAAACATAAACTGCAGCTCTTTCTTATCGCGAAAATCCTGCCCGATTTGTTCTTCATTGCTGTGTGCGATGACAATCCCGTCATGATCGAGAATCATCACCTCGCCAAGCTCATTGTTATTGGTCAACAATTTCGTAATCTCTTTATTCATAAATTTGATGATGATTAATCCCGAGGGGCTTTGTGCATGTAGCGGCAGCTTTTTGACCAAATGAACCTGCTTTCCCCCGTCAGCAGTCGTCCAAAAGCTTGACTTGTCAACCTTGGCGTAGCTATGAATCATTTCCTTTTGATTAAGTGCTTCCAGCCGCAGAACCTCCGTGCTGTTGTCGATCACCCATCCGTTGTTGAAGCTGACGAGCCATATGTCATTTATACCGAGCTCGAAGCTTTGCAGCTTATGTAAGCCTTGAAGCAAATCATTCACAGTTTCGAATTGATTAGCAGTCAACGGCATATTTAAAGCTGAGCTCACAAGAGATGAATTCATAAATTGAACAGCAGATAAGTCCGCCATCTTCAAAAGCTGCTCAACACTTTGCTGTGTTTGTTCCAAATTCAGACGATTGGCCTTGGTTACTTTATCTTGAATAATCTCGGAGGACTTATAATAAGAAAGAACGCCAAGAACGATGACAGGAAGAGTTCCCAGCAGCATGTTAAATAGAAATAATCTCGTTAAAAATTTCGGCAGCCGGTTTCCTAAAATAAGTAAAACCTCCATATTTTCAAATAACTTAAGGAATTCACCCTTCATAAAGCGGTGAACCCCTGTCTCGTTATTGTAGATTAACTATTCAGGAATGGCTACGAATCTACCATTATTTCTGTACAGCGCTGTATTGCTCTGTCAATTCCTGAATAGCTTGGTCTCCCCCGCTTTTACGCCATGATTCTATCGCTTTTTGCCAAGCGCTCTCATCGATTTCGCCCATAATGAATTTCACCCTGGCATCGGTAAGAATTTTGGTCATTTCGGGTCCCTTCTCAGCCAAGGTCGTCGATTGAAAGGCTTCTACTGGATTCGGCACTACAATTTCAACATTGTCTTTAAACATTTGTTTGTATTTTTTTACGATTGGCGCATCCTCGCCTGCTGTCACTAAAGCACCGTCATCGTAACGAATTTGGTTAATCGAATTGATATCTGTCTCATAGGCTTTGCCATCGGTACGAACCGGTACTCCGTTATCTTGCTTGTAGTGCTTACCCTCAATTCCCCATTCAAATAAATTTTGAATTTTCTCATCAGACAGCTTATCCAGGAAAGCAAGAATGTTTTTTAGCTCTTCCTCGGTTTTTACGCTCGTTTTCGGGAACATATACAAACCGTTATATCCGCCGTTGAATAGCATCTGACGCTCGCCCGCTGGACCGCTGATTCTGCTAATTACATCAAGCTCGGCATTTGGATTTACTTTGATTAAATCATTAAAACCACTGTTCACATCATCTAGTGCGCTAATAATCAACCCGGCATTTCCTTGATTCATCGCTTCTACGCGCTTTGTACCCGGCGTAATCGCAAAGTCCTGATTGATCAGCTTCTCCTCATACAACCGTTTATAAAGCTTGAGCACATCCAAATATTCACTCTTGAAAAAATCAGGAACAACCTTGCCGTCCTCAATGCCATACATATTGTATCCGCCATGCCAAGCGAGCAGCGCTTGGAAACCGTTCATGCCTCTGCCTTCGTACATCCCAAACGTATCGTTTTTGCCATTTTTATCAGGATCTTGCGTAGCAAAAGCTTTGATCACATTGTAGAAATCATCGATTGTTTTAGGAGCTTCCAATCCTACCGTATCCAGCCAATCCTTGCGCAAAATGATGCCTTCGCGCGCCACAGGACGGCTGCGGAATACACCGTATGTCTTGCCTTCTATGGCGATGTTGTCAAGCACAAGCGGATTCAGCTTGCTCAAATTTGGATAATCTTTAAGGTACGAACCAATTTCCCAGAACATGCCAGACTTTGCTGCGTTAATGATGCTTGGGCTTTTGTTACCCGTTATCATCATAATTTGCGGCAGCTCGCCGCCGGCAATGGTCGCATTGATTTTATCCGTATAAGCAGAGTTAGGAACCCATGTAATATCAAGCTTCGTCCCGGTATATTCCTCAATGAACTTAATCGCTTCATTATCCGCTTTTGGCGGCTCAACCGAATAATATTGATTAATCATGGACAGTTTGATCGGTGCAGCAGGCTTAGCCGTTTCCTCTGGTGCCGATGTAGATGTCGGCGGTAATGACTCCTTCGCACTGTTTGTGCCTTTGCCGGCTCCCTGACTGCAACCAGCCAATAGGACCGCTGATAGAATGATAGCACCACCAAATCTCATAGCAGCTTGTAAGCGATTCCAACCCTTCATTTAAAAATCCTCCCCTTGCTCTCATAGTTTTATATTAAATGACGACGCATCATACGTCATCCTTTAACCGAACCCAATAGAACCCCTTTGGCAAAATGCTTCTGTAAAAATGGATAGACCATTAGAATCGGAAGCGTCGATACCGTTATCACAGCCATCTTGACGGACTGCGCCGGAATCGCAAGCGATTCGCTCATCTGGCTTGCGTCGCCAATGCCGCCTTCCGCCATAATAACGACCTGTCTTAACAAAACCTGAATCGGCCATTTAGCCGTATCATTAATGTAGAGAATGGCCGTGAAAAAGGAGTTCCAATGCCCTACCGCGTAAAACAACGAGAAGGTAGCAATTGCCGGCAATGAAAGCGGAAGCACGATTTTAATTAATATTCCTATATCATTGCATCCATCGATTTTTGCTGCTTCCTCAATTCCATCAGGCATCTGCTGGAAAAAGTTTTTTAATATAATGAGATTGAATGCGCTGATCGCACCCGGAAGCAGCAAAGCCCACAGCGAGTTCATTAAGCCTAATGCCTTCACAACCAGAAAGGYGGGAATCATCCCTCCGCTAAACAGCATCGAGAAAATGATCATCAGCATAATCGGTTTTCTTCCATGCAGTTCTTTTCGCGATAGCGGATAGGCCATTAAAGACGTAAATATGATGTTGATCGCAGTCCCCGCCAATGTAATGAAGATCGTATTCAGCAGGCTGCGTACAATTGTATTTGTCGAGAAGATGTACATGTACGCATCTAATGAAAATTCCTTTGGAAAAAACACGACGCCACGCCTAGCAAATTCCTCTGATGATAGGAAGGAATTAAAAACAATATATAAAAACGGCAGCATAGCGAGTACGGCAAACAAGATTAAAGCCGTAATATTGACAATATCAAATAACCGCCCGCCAACAGTTCGGTCTTTCATGCTAATTCACATCCTTCTTCTAATAAATGCCTTCTTCCCCAGCCTTCTTAGCGAGTGCATTTGTTCCAAGCACAAGAATCAACCCAATTACGGATTTAAACAGTCCTACAGCTGTGCTATAGCTGAATTGTCCTTGATTAATGCCGGTCGTATAGACATAAGTATCGAATACCTCGCCAACCTCTCGATTTAAAGCATTAAGCATTAATATAATTTGTTCGAAGCCCGTATCCATAAAGTCTCCCAGCCGCAAAATCAACAAAATGATGATCGTGCCGCGTATAGCTGGCAACGTAATATGCCATAGCTGACGAATGCGTCCTGCTCCATCGATTTTTGCCGCTTCATACAGCCCGGGATCAACCCCTGCCAATGCAGCCAAAAATATGATTGTACCCCAGCCCGTTTCTTTCCAGATAATCTCCGTCATGATCATCGAGCGGAACCACTCAGCGCTAAGAAGGAAATTAATTTTCTCTCCGCCCATTTTCACGATAAGCTCATTGATCACGCCACCCTCAACCGTAAATAAAATGTAGAAAACACCGACTACAACTACCCACGAAAAAAAATGGGGAATATAAATCAAAGTTTGTACAAACCGCTTGAAAAATTCCTTTCTAACCTCATTCAGCATGAGTGCTACAATAATCGGCAGCGGAAAGAAAAACAGTAGATTATACATAGCCAGCACAACTGTATTCCAAAATAGCAGACCAAAGGTTGGTTCGTTGAACAGTCGGATAAAATGCTTCAGTCCGACCCATTCGCTTTTCCAAAAGCCCAGATAAGGCTGGTAGTCTTGAAATGAGATCAACACGCCCCACATTGGAAAATATTTAAACAAAATAAAATAAACAAGCCCAGGCAACAACATGAGATATAGCCAGCGATCACGAATTAATATTTTCATGCCAATCCTCCCCAAAAATCCTTCTTGCGCTTAGGGTCATCCCGATGGTAGATCGAATAACCTGACTTTGCTCCCGCAACATCGAACACCTTACTATTCAAGTCATATTGCAAGACCGCCACCTCGTTCAAATCTTGCAGCACTACTGCGAATTTTTTCGTGACGAGATATCCCGCTACGATGAATAAACCCTTATCCGGAATCTCAATTGGGACAGCATTACGTATACGGTTAACCTCGCTTTGCTCCTGCATTTGAACAAGCTGATCGCTTGAAGCATTTCCCCAGTGCTCCCTTGTGCCTACCCCCACCAGTTCCAAATAATGAACCTTCCTTGATAGTCCGAGCTCTTGAATCCGTTTCATATAGATCCGCGCATGCTCCACCGGCACACGAATATCTTTATCGCCATGAGCAATAAACAACGGGGTAAGCAAATTTTCGGCCAGCGCCAAGCCGCTACGTGATTGATAAGCCTCCGGATTATGCTTGGGAGGAAAGCCTATCCATACATCCAATTCATCGCGGAATTCTCCAATCTCATCCTGCTCATACCAAAGCGCATAATCCGAAATGCCGCACATTGCCGTAGCTGCGGCAAAAAAATCCGGAAACTTTGCGATTATGGCATAAGCGTTCCCGCCTCCGCCGCTTCCACCCTCGAAATAGACCAACTGAGAATTACTAATGTATTCTTGATAATGGTCTTGCACAAACCGGACTGCATCTATTACATCGAGCAGCTCCCACCCATTGCAGTCAGGGCGGCCATCAGAGAAAGCTCTCCCTCGCATATCAACCTCGACCACAAGATAGTTGCCACCCCCGTAAGGCTCTTCCCTATGTTCGAAGGGTGGGATGCTCATATGCCATCCATGTGTCGTGACTAAAATAGGCGAAGGCTCTGTAGGCTTTAATATTCTCATCGCCAGGCGAAGACCAGGCTCCTTGGATGACGGGTAATAAATAAAATCACAATAGGGTGAATATTTATTAAAGCGTTCATCATGGCTTTGGCGTTTTTCTATAATCCGATCCTCATACTTCTCTAAGGTCATGCTGCTTGTGCTCCCTTCAAATGCGGTTTAATTATTCCAAGCTTATCGAGCTGTACAATTACCGTCTATAATCATCGCCGAGCGAGTTGGCTTAACCTTACACACATAATCTTTAGCGAGTCACCATAATCATTGACGGAGATAGCCGAGAAAGGGCAGCTACATCAGTCATTTCAATATTTTCGAGCCCCACGCTTTGCGTGTAAAATCAAAAAAAATAAGCCTCGGATTCCACTTTGATTGTGGTTTCTGAGGCTTATTCTTTCAGCTCCTTGCGACCGAACAGGCATTGTTTTCCCATTTCGTCAGAGCCTCACTATTTATAAGGAATAAGGCAGTCATTCCATACTAAAAAAACCGACTACTCAATGTCGGTTTCTTAGTCACAGCGAAGCGAATACTCGACTAGCTGCAGATTTTCTCCAATTTTATTTTGAGCGATGCCGTTGTAAAGGGCTTGCCAAGATACTCGCAAACCCTATTTTCAAAATTATACTAATTCTTAGTTTCTCCATCACCGGCGATAACCTGAACATTAGTGAATACTGCCTTATTATCACTTGTACTAGCTGGATTGCTGAGTGCCAAACCTATATAGACATCATCATTCATAATCGTTTCAAAACTGCTGACTACCGTCCAGTCCACTCCATTATTTGAAATTGAACCGGTAAATACATTGCCGCTGCGATTCAGCTTAAGCCACAATGGCGGACTACCAGCCATCGTCTGATCGACGGTGCCTCCCCCCTCATTTTCCCGATATTGAAAGGTGGCTCCATTAACTGGGGTAACCATCATGTCTACATGCTTAGCGTCCACGTCCAACGTCTCACGAATCATCAAGCCTGCTTTGGCCCATTCACTCATTTCTTCCATCATAGTCACTTGCGCTATAATCGATCCATCCCCATGCAGTGGCTTATAAATATAATTTAATAGATCGTTATTTCCCCAAATATCGGTTGAACTTCCTGTTAACGTGAATGTCTCGTCCGCCGCATCATAGGATGCATCGCCAGTCTTCAACCCGATATTTCTAGCTTTCCAAGGCTGTGGCAGAACAGCATCATAATCATGCTCCACAGGCGGCTCCCAGCCTGCAGTTGGCCAAGCTCTTCTCGCATCGATTGCTTTAAGCACATTCCAATCCCAAGCGCCATAATTAAAGTAAGAGAGATGTGTAATAGCAGGAAAGTTCTCTCGAATTCCGCCATACACCGCTTGATATTCGTCATCCGTCCAATTGTCATCGAGCGTCGGCACGATCGCTACTCCAGAACCAACAAGGAACGATGTATCGGATAAAATCCCGTTCTCGTCATAGACCCATTCCTCATCGAATCCCCAATCATCGAAATAAGCCATCGGAGCTACAAAATTTACTGCATCCTTGAACTTCGAAGCATTTTGGCCAACCTCTACGAATTCCGGAGGCAAAATGAAAACGCCCAGCTCCATGCCCGCTTTAATCTGCTCGATATCCTCACGAACATCCTGCACATAGCCGCCGATTTGATCCGTTCTCCATTCATTCCATTCAATCCTGCGAGTAGAATCTTCATCAAAGTTAATATCCAGCGGCGAATATCCGTATATGCTCTCGTACAGGTTAACCGTGTAGCTGCTTACATCCATATTGTAATTATCGAATCTCAACCAATCGAGAACCACGCCATCTATATCATAATTGCTTACGACCTCTTCAATAATCGAGCGCTCATAGGCTTGAACATCGGGATGGATCGGGTTGACGAAATACTCACTGCCATTCGAGCCTGTATAAGGAACTGCAATACCGTCAACTAAAGCGTGCATCTGCCAGCTTGGACCCTTATGAAAAGCTGCCTGATCATGGAACTGAGGAATCCATGCACGAACCTCAATACCCTTCTGATGCGCCTGCGTGATCACTTGCGAAAGAGCATCAAAGCTCTCATAGCCATCGGCTATGGGGGCGATCGCACTGTTGTAAAATACATGGCCTGAAGGCACTTCATCGTCTTCGTCCTGTTTGACACTCATATTAATAATATCCACATTGTACTTAACGGCTTGCTCAACAAAGTCCGCTACATCACTTGCACTACGAAACTGGTTAACCGTTCGTACCGTAATCTCTGTTTTGAACGGCGTGTTCTCTTCTTCAACTGGCGAGGTTACTCCCCCGTTGCCGTTTCCACCAACATTCCCGTTTTCCGGTTTGATGGGAAGCTGGCTTAATTTAACTTGCAGCGAGCGGTCCAGGATAACCACCAGCTCCGCACGTGTCAATGGATTCAAAGGCTTAAATGTGTTTGCAGAATTATAGCCGCGCATTATACCTTGAATGACCACATTGCCAATTGCTTCCTTGGCCCATTCGGCAAATTGTTCACTATCCGAAAACTCCATCATCGCTGTAGATTTATCCACTTGCAATTGAAGCAACTGATTTATGACGACAGCGGCTTGCTGCCTTGTAATGAACTCTCGCGGCGCGAATTGCTTTGCACTCTTGCCGCTGATATAACCCGCTGCGACAGCCTTTGCAACATCTTGATAAAACCAACTATGCTTAGGCACATCCTGGAAGGTCAGCTCCGATTCATTCGTGAATTGAAAGGATCGATTAACAAGCGCCACAAATTCGGCTCTTGTTAAAAGCTGATCCGGCTGAATTGAACCATCCCCGTAGCCTTTCAACCAACCCTTATCCATCCATTCTGTTAATTCCTTATTAGCCCAATGATCGACAATATCCCGTTCCGATTCTGCCTCCGCTGCAAAGCTAAATGAAGTGAATAACATACTAAAGATGAGCATTAATGCAACGATCCTATATGATTTCAAATGACTCATGCTCCGGCCCCCCTATTGTAGATCTGGGTTACACCTTGCTCCACTCAATATTCGGCATTTATTTTCTTAACATTTGCCTGCCATTTCTCCGTTTTAAATTCGAGCAGCCGCTCCAGCCCTGCTTTTTCTGCGTCATTTGATGTTTTCTCTAAGATGGATGCGACCTCATCATCAGATTTAGCAAACACCATATTTGCAAAGGCTACTGTGAAAATATCAGAGATTTGCTGTGAGATAATGCCGAGCTCTGAATCAGGCAGCGGATCCACATTGACAAATTCGGTAATGTCCTTCGATGTCTCCCAAGTGACAGAGCTTTGCGCTATCGTCTCCCATGATCTTAGCTTCTCCGACAAGGCCATCTCCAAGCTTACCTTGGCTTTATCGATGAAGGTCGTGTTGCCCGCCCAGTTGAAATCTTCAAATTTTCTCATCGTTTCCGAACGCTTATTGACGTCCCCATTTTTATAGTTTTCATTCGGAATTGGAGATCCATCCTCATTTTGCTCATCCCAATAAAGGCCTTGCGGTCCGAAGAATAGAACCTTCTGTCCTTCAGGTCCTGTAAGCCAGTCATAATAAGCGAAGATTGCTTCGGGATCTTTGGCTTCAGTCGTAATAACGTTGACATTCCATCCTAAGCTTTCAAATCCACTCACAAAAATATTCTTTTTGTCCAATCCAGCTTTATGAATCGGCCAAATAATTTCGTAACCACCGTCTGGTTTAACCTTAGTCAATTCACGATGCCCTTCTGCTCCGTAAGTTGTAATATTCGATTCGACCATAACAGCCACTCGGCCTGTGTTTACTTTTTCTTTGACTGCATCCTGGGTTTGTGTAATAGCATCTTGGGTAATCAATCTCTCTCGGAATAGCTTGCTAATATACTTCATCGTTTCCTGAAATGCAGAGTCCTCATAGATCGAGACTAGCTTGTCGCCTTCCGGATAACCCCTCATGCCGATGAATTTGCTAGTTACACCTTCTTTGAAGCCTCCGTACAACAATTCCAAGCCTGCGCCTTTCTCCCCAACCTCAAGCGGTACAACATCTGGGTACGTGTCTCTGACTTTAATTAAGTAATTGTATAGATCATCGAATGTTTCCAGCTTCGGTCTGCCAAGTTCATTATAAATTTCTATGTTTACCATCCATCCGCCGTTCCCAAAGGTTCCCGATGTATACCAATTTGGAATTTGATAGATTTTCCCATCCTCGGAACGAAGTAGATTGAGCGTAGATTCCTTCACATACTTTTTGAAATTGGGATACTTATCGTAATACTCATCAAGCGCCACAAGCTTTCGTGCTTGAACCAAGCGGTCGACTGTCGCACCGCGATCAGTAAATATGACATCTGGCAAATCGTCAGAGACAATCATCGTGTTCAGCTTCTCCACCGATGCGCCGCCAGATTGAATCGGCTTAACGGTAACTTTCTTGTTGTCCAAAATCCATTTGGTCGCTTCGTTATCCGCCCAAGGTGCCGTCGTTAACCAATCATAATGACCATAAAATGAAAACGTTACCGGCTTTGGACCGTCGTTTCCTCCGGAATTATCCGGGTTGTTCGATACTTGCGGCCCATTGTTGTTGTTTGAACAAGCAGCCAGAAAAACCATTAGGACAATCAATAACGACACCCATCTCAATCTTGTATTCATTTTTTCCCCTACCTTCTTTTTTTATTGGGACTATCCCTTTATCGAACCGATCAATACCCCTTTGACAAAATATTTCTGCAGGAAAGGGTAGGTCAGAATGATGGGAATAGTAGCAACCATCATCGTAGCCATCAGAAGAGACTTTGTCGTTATGCTTCGGTTTCTGTTGATATGTTCCATTGCGATTGCATTGCCGGACGACATTTCTGTCATAATATTCGAATTCATAATTTGCCTTAATAAGGTCTGAATGGGCAATAGCTCATCCTTGGAAATATAAATGGCTCCGGTAAACCAATCATTCCAATGCCCCACCGCCGTAAATAATCCGATGGTAGCTATAATTGGACCCGAAATAGGCACAACAATTCGAAAGAAGATTCCATAATTGCTGCATCCATCGATCTTCGCTGATTCTTCCAGACCATCGGGAAGCGCGGAGAAAAAGGTACGGAAAATGATCATATGATACACACTGATCAATCCCGGAATAATCATGACCCAGAACGTGTTCATCAATCCAAGGTTTCGCACCAGCAGGAAGGTCGGAATTAATCCGCCGCTGAAAAACATCGTCACAATGAAGAAAATCATATAGTAATTCCTTAGCTGTAGATCTCTCTTAGACATCCCGTATGCAAGCAGCGACGTAACGAATACGGACAGAATCGTGCCGATCACTGTACGCATCACCGAAATCCAGAAGGAATTCAACAATCGAGTATCCTTGAATACAACATTATAATTTTCAAGTGTAAATGCCCTCGGCCAGATCGTAACTCCCCCAAGTGCCGTATCTCTTCCTTCATTAAAGGAAATAACTAGAGAGTTCCAGAAAGGATAGAACATCACGATTCCCAAAATGACCAGGCTCGCATATATCAAAGTCTGAAATACTTTATCGCCCGTGCTAAGCCTCATGCTTGCATTCCCCCCTTTATATTGCAAAATGAATTACCAAAGACTAACTCCCGCCCTGCGTGCCACTCTATTGGCTATTAGCAGTAAAACTACACTAATAATAGATTTGAACAAACCAACAGCTGTCGCGTAAGAGAACCGTGAATTTTGAATGCCTACTCGATAAACATAGGTATCTATGACATCTGAATATTCTCTGAGAATTGGATTGGAGGCTAGCAATAGAATATCTTCAAATCCAGCACTAAGGATCCCGCCAATGGCCAAAATCATGAAGATGATAATAACCGGCGTTATACATGGAAGTGTCACTAAATACATTTGCTTAAATCGGCTTGCTCCATCAATAGATGCAGCTTCATACAGCGTTGGATCTACTCCTGCAATGGCAGCTAGGTATACAATGCTTGCAAACCCAACCTCCTTCCACACGTTGACGCTTACTAGAATCGACCAGAAGTACTCAGGGATGGATAGAAAATTTATGGGATGCTCTATGAGATCCAGTTTTGCGAGAAGAATGTTCACTGTACCGTTATCAACCGATAACAATGAGACGACGAATCCGGATACGATGACCCAGGATAAAAAATAAGGCAGGTAACTGACCGTTTGAATGATGCGCTTAAACGCCATATTTCGAATCTCATTAAGCATGAGAGCCAAAATTATCGGTGCTGGGAAAGAAATGAGCAGCTTTAAAAAACTGATAGCTATCGTGTTGCGCAGCACATTAAAAAATTCCGGAGCATTAAAAAATAGCCGAAAATTAGTCCATCCCACCCACCGACTATCCCAAATCCCTGCAAAAATGTCATATTGCTGAAAAGCCATTAACACCCCATACATCGGAATATAACTGAATACAAATACGAAAATGATTCCGGGTAAAACCATAGTTTGAAGATCCCATTGTTTCATAAATAGGCTGCGTCTAGTTGGCTTTGAGTTGATTTTCATTCGCCTTTTGCTCCTTTGCCAAGATTAAATAAATCAGATAACATAGGTATTTAATATCTCTTGAGTTGCTAGTTTGAACCGCTGCTACCTGCTGCTGTAGCAACTCATCCTTCCTATAGGAATAGTTCTAACAATGGAATGGAACCGCTTTCAGTATACGAAAAATTCAATAGCACCAATTCTGATAAGGAGCATAACTGGCATGATACGATTACAGATATTTCCCACTCACTATGATTATTTTTACATCGTTTTTTGAACATTTTGAATATTTCGAATATTTTTTAGCTTAAATTCGCTTAAGTTATTCATAATATCGGGTGATACCTCCTCACCACTGCTCTCCATTGCTAGAATGAGAGCACCAACCGCCGGCTCCGTATTTAAAATAGTAATCGAACAACGCGGCGCTGCTTGCTTAACCTTTCGTTCAATAATACTCCGCAGCAGCCCGTCCTGATCGCCGCGTGTCAATATACTGCCTGCCAAGACAATATCGAATTTCTCCTCGTTCATGGCTAATCGATTGATAGTTGCTGCGGCCGCTAAACCCAATTCTTCGCCCTGCTTTATCAAGATACGCCTAGCTACTTCATCCCCTTGCTGCACGGCATCGAACAACAATTTTGCAACTTCGACAGGCAAATAGTTGGAGTAATCAAGGAAATTATCCCTTAACGCCTCAACGCTTTCATACCCTAATTTATTTATCAGCAAATTCGATAAGCTCGTTTCTTCCTCTCTTCCCTCCCAGGCACGCATTACACTGCGGAATACCTCTATACTCAAATCTTGCCCTCCGCCAAAGTCACCGAACATATAGCCGAATCCCCCGCATTGAAAGGATTCGCCTTTTCTGTTCATTCCCGAGCAATTCACCCCTGTTCCACAGATGAGAACAACACCAAATGGCTGATTCGTTCCTGCTCGAAGCGCTATTGTTGTATCACACGAAATATTTGTATTCGGAAGATTCATCTTCTGAATGATTGGCCTTAAGATGCGATAGTCGCTTTCTCTGTCCGCACCAGCTAAGCCAAACCAAGCAAATTCGATTTGATCAACGGTTAATTGGGCTTGCCGTAATGCATCTGAGACTGCACTACGCAGGCTTTCTTCCGCTTGATCACGATTTGTTTGGTGATTGCCGTTTCCCCCTCTTCCTACACTCAGAATGGTTCCCTCAGAATTAGCGACGAGGGCATAGGTTTTACTTCCCCCTGCATCAATACCCATATAATATTTCAAGTAAATCGTCACTCCTATTTATATCGAGTTATTTTTTCTCAAGTAGGCCGTTGATTCTCTAATTAATAATTGGGGTGTAAGCTTGGTGATCGTTGTTTCCTGAATCGTGCCGTTAATATGCTTCAGGAGCAGTTCAACACCGATAGTGCCTAATTGTGCTTCAGGTTGCCTGACGGTCGTTAATCTTGGGAAAAACCCAGCAGCCAGCACCTGATCATCATAACCTACGACTGAAATATCATGAGGAACACTTAGCCCTTCTTCGCTTAGAGCATGGATAACCCCAAGTGCAATGAAGTCATCTGCTGCGAATATGGCCGTCGGCAGGCTGTCATCTCTGATCCATTTCTTAGCTACCTTGTAACCATCACTTACCGTAAACTGACTATACTCAATAGCAAATGGGGTTAGCCCTGCTTCGGACAAGGCTTGCAAGTACCCCCTTCTTCGCTCCTTAACACTCAAGAACAGCGTTGGTCCCCCAATATGGGCAATCTCCGTATGACCTAGATCTATCAAGTGCTTCGTAGCCTCATACCCACCTAAATAATTGTCTACAACCACACTCGATACATCCTCATGCTCTTCTTGATTATCCAGTAGAACGAAAGGAATATTCTTTCTTTTCAACTCGGCGATATAGCTTTCTTCTTCAATCGGGGAGAGGACAATAATGCCATCCACCCTGTCCTTCTGAAATAAGAAATTGCTGGTGTCCCCTTCCCCCTCATTTTCCGAAATTGACAAGGTTAGAAAGTATCCTTGCTCTGCTAATTTCCGATTGGCTGCCTTAATCACTCTATCGTAAAAAGAATCGTTAAGATTCATAATGGTCATGCCAATAATTCCGGTCTTTCCTCGAATTAGGCTTTGGGCAGCGGAGTTGGGCTGATAATTCAATTCTTCCATCGCCTTTAATACCTTCTCCCTGTTCTTTTCACGAACAGACGGTGCATTATTGATGACTCGAGAAACCGTTACAACAGATAAACCGGATTTTTTTGCCACATCATGTATATTCACTGTAATGTTGTTCTCCTTTTAGTAAGTATTAAAGTTAAATCCTTTTAATTTCAATGTGATGCTAGCATCCATCCAGCATTGTGTCAATCCTGGATGGATGCTAGGCGTTGTGTACCCTATAAATAGCTGCTTAACGCACAATCTTGACCTCATTGAACAAGGCCTGATTGGAGGTAGAACTGCCTGGATTGCTTAGAGCGAGCCCAATGTAAGCTCCGCTGTTCATGGTCAACGTGCGTCTGCCAACCTCTGTCCAGCTGACCCCGTTGGAGGAGATATAGCCAATGAATTGATTGTTTATTCGCTCCAGCTTAACCCAGCGCGGCAAGGATGCGGCAGTTACGGTGTCCGTTGTTACGCCTCCAGCTGCCTGCCTGTATTGAAATGATGCTCCATTGCTAGGGGTGATAAGCATGTCGACATGCTTCGCATTGGCACCCAAAGTCTCACGAATCATGACTCCCGCTTTTGCCCATCCGTTCATATTTGTCATATTGGAAACCTTAGCGATAATCGATCCATTACCGGTTAACGGAAGATAAGCATATCGCATTTTGTCTGCGGTTCCCCATATATCAGTGTCTCTGCTCGATAAAGTATAAGTTCCTGACTGAAAATGGGCAGCTCCTGTAGTCGAGTTAATATCCGTGGTTTTCCACAGTACAGGCAAAGCGCCGCTAAGCGAGACATGATCGATTATGGCTTGACTATTGGCCGAGCTGCTAGAATTGCTCAGTGCCAAACCTATATACACATTACTGCCCATTGCAATTGATGCGCTGCTCACTGCGGTCCAGTTTTCCCCGTCTGTAGATACCGAGCCTGTGAACTGATTGCCGCTGCGCTCCAGCATTAACCACGACGGAGGAGCTTCAGCTATAATATGATCGACTGTGTTCCCTTGGTTAGCTGCTCGGTATTGAAATGCGGCTCCATTCACAGGAGTTACGATCATGTCCGCATGTTTAGCATCCACAGCAAGCGATTCACGGATCATTAAGCCCGCTTTCGCCCAACCATCCATATTATTCATTCCTGCAACAAGGGCAACAATCGCTCCATCCCCTTGCAGAGATTGATAGATGTAGTTTAATTGATCCTCATTGCCCCATATATCCGATGAGTTGCCTGACAATGTGAAGACCCCGCCGCTATAGCTAGCACTACCTGGCTTAAAGCCAATATTTCTTGCCTTCCATTCCGTTGGAATATTCGCTGCATAGTCTTGTGCCACAGGCCAGGTCCTTCGCGAATTAATATCGCTTAGCACGTTCTCATCCCAAGCTCCATAGGAGAAGAAGGAGAGATGAGTCACTTGTGGAAAGTGATCTCTAATACCGCCATATACCTCCTGATATTCATTCACTGTCCAATCGTTATCCAGTGTTGGAACAATCGTTACTCCAGAGCCAGCAAGCGACGATGTATCTGACAAAATCCCATTGGCGCCATAGACCCATTCCGTGTCAAATTCCCAATCATCAAAATAAGCCATTGGTGCAACAAAATCAATCGCATCCTTGAACTTCGCAACATTCTGACCAACCTCTGTGAATTCCGGCGGCAAAATATAAACACCGAGCTCCATATCTGCTTTTATCTGATCGATGTCTTCACGAACGTCCTGCACATAGCCGCCGATTTGATCCGTTCTCCATTCATTCCATTCATTCCTGCGATTAGAATCCACATTAAAGTTAATATCGAGCGGAGAATATCCGTAAATACTCTCGTATAGGTTAACCGTGTAGCTGCTTACATCCATGTTGTAATCGTCAAATCTCAACCAATCGAGTACCACGCCATCTATATCATAGTTGCTTACAACCTCTTCAATTATCGAGCGCTGATAGGCTTGAACATCGGGATGGATCGGGTTGACGAAATATTCACTGCCATTCGAGCCTGTAAAAGGGACTACATTACCGTCAACGAAAGCGTGCATTTGCCAGCTTGGATCCTTAACAAATGCTGCCTGATCATGGAACTGGGGAATCCATGCACGAACCTTGATACCATACTGATGCGCCTGTGTAATCACATGCGAAAGCGCGTCGAAATTCTCATAACCGGCGGCAATCGGGGCAATCGCACTGTCATAGAATACATGACCAGAAGGCACCTCATCGTCTTCATCCTGCTTTACGTTCATGCTAATAATATCGACATTGTACTGAACAGCTTTTTGAATGAATGCCGTTACGTCAGCGACATTTCTAAATTGGTTAACGGTCCGCACAATGATCTCGGTTCCGAACGGTGCTTGTTGGCTTGCCTGAACTCCCAATGAATGAGTAGGAAATAGGACACTGACAAATAACACAAATACCAGCAATTTCAAACCTTTAGTTTTAATCACCCTAACATCTCCACCTTTTTCGTTAAAAGTTTAAAGCATTTAACTTTCAGGCTAAAAAAAATGTTAAAAACGTGAGATCACATATCGAGCGACTAACTGTTTGATGATTAAGTCCTAATAATGGTTTGTTTTTTCAAGTTGTTATTCAATCCACTGCAAGCACCTCGAAAGTTTAAAGCTTTTAACTTTAGCTAGATATTATCACTCAATCGGAAATGCGTCAATAACTGGAAGAAAAATATTGTTCTTCAGTGCTAAGCGATTCAGTACTGTACTGACAAGAGGAACACTACAATCAGGAGGAGAACTAGATGCCTCGCATTTATCCGATCACGTTCGCAGTGGACACAAAGGGAATAAGGGGGGAGAAAAAGGAAAAGAACTCCTTGCACCCGTCCCCAAGCGGAGCGTGCAAGAAGTTCCTATCGAAATATTGGAGTTACAGCATCTACTTGTTCAACCTAAGCTTCTTCGACATACTCCCAATCTGGATAAAAACTATATTATTTAACGACGCCATGGGGATCTATAACAAATTTCCGGGAAACGCCGCGATCAAAATCTTGATAAGCTTTTGGAGCGTCATTTAATGATATAAGCGTGGCATTCACGGCTTTAGCAATTTGTGCACGTCCGCTCATGATCGCCATCATTAATTCTCTGTTGTATTTCATAACTGGCGTTTGGCCTGTCACAAACGTGTGGGACTTCGCCCAACCGAGACCAAAACGAATTTTCAATGTTCCAATTTTCGAATCCTCATCCACAGCACCTGGATCCCCTGTTACATAAAGTCCCGGAATTCCTAAGCTGCCGCCTGCACGAGTAACTTCCATAATGGAGTTCAATACCGTTGCTGGCGCTTCGCCATGCCCCTCCCCATGCCCATGCGCTTCAAAACCAACACAATCTATCGCCGAATCTACTTCAGGAGATCCCAAAATTTGATCAATTTGTCCAGCCAAATCACCATTCTCACGAAGATTAATCGTCTCACAACCAAAGCTTTTCGCTTGGGCAAGACGCTCTGCATTCAAATCGCCGACGATAACAACCGCTGCCCCTAGCAATTGAGCAGAATGCGCTGCAGCAAGACCTACCGGACCTGCACCGGCAACATATACCGTTGAACCCGGGCGAACCCCAGCACTAACCGCACCATGGTAACCTGTTGGGAAAATATCGGAGAGCATCGTTAAATCCAGAATTTTTTCCATTGCTTTCTCTTTATCTGGGAACTTCAATAACTGAAAGTCTGCATAGGGAACCATGACATATTCGGATTGCCCGCCCACCCATCCGCCCATATCCACATAACCATAAGCAGAACCAGGACGGTCTGGATTGACATTTAAACATATATTTGTATTACGTTCTTTACAACTGCGACAACGTCCACAAGCAATATTAAAAGGA
The DNA here is from genome assembly GCF_056398745.1 of Paenibacillus sp. 01T424. NCBI lineage: Bacteria > Bacillati > Bacillota > Bacilli > Caryophanales > Paenibacillaceae > Paenibacillus > Paenibacillus sp. 01T424. The sequence goes on from NZ_JBFTPZ010000018.1 coordinate 74,279, forward strand.
ACGGAGACCAAGTCACCCTTTTTGATAAACTCGACATCACGGCCCACTTCAATAACTTCACCTGTTATCTCATGGCCTAAGATAAGACCAGATGGAGCCGTTGTCCTTCCTCTAACCATGTGCTGGTCGCTTCCGCAAATATTCGTTGTAATCACTTTCAGAATAACCCCATGCTCACATTTACGTCCTACATTCAATGGATTGACACCCGGTCCATCCTTCAATACCAAGTCTGGATAAGCGGTGTCTCGTACCTCAACACTTCCTGGTTTACTATAAACAATTGCTTTATTTCCAGACATGTTCTCATCTCCATTTACTAGATTATTTAATTACAGTTTAGATGCTTTTTCAGCCTGTATGCCTAAATAATGAAGATTCTTTACCACGAAATTATGCAAGTGTAAGCTTAGTTATACGTCCATCGAAAATCCATTCCGCAACATAGACAGAACCTTTGGAATCAACGCAAATACCATGTGGTGAACTAAATTTATTATCCCTGTAGTAAGACTTAGGCAAATTCGGCCAGCCTGCTTGTTTGTAAGCCTGCTGATCTTCACCTAAATGACAGATCAACCGATCATTTTTGTCGAAGATCGTAATCCGACTGTTTAAGTCTGGGAAGAAGAGATCGTCCCCGTGATAATAGAAGCTGCAGGGCTGATCCATGTCATCGACGATGACTCTTTTGAAATCGCCCTGTAGAGTGAAGACTTGAATCCGATGATTGCCACGATCAGCTACATAAACTTCTTCTATCCCACTGCGAATATCAATCGAAATACCATGCGGGCAATTCAATTGTCCTAGTTCCGTACCTTTCCCACCCCACGAACGGATAGATTCTCCTGCTGCTGTATATTGATGAATCCAGCTTTGTCCATAACCATCGGATACATAAATATCACCATTTGCCGAAACGGCTACATCTGTAGGGACATATTTAAGCTCCTCGTTATAAATATCAGGACGATCAGGTGTTCCCAATGTCAATAAGTGCTTTCCGCTCAAATCCATTTTCACAACATTACCGCGAGCTGTGTCTGTGATATAAAGGTATTCGCTATTTTGCTCCTTATGAAGATAAAATCCGTGTGCGCCACCCTCGAACTCTTCGCCCCAAGCCGCTTGAAACTCCCCGTTCTGATCAAATTTGAAAATGGAGGGTTTTCCTGTATGAAAGACATAGACATTATCCTGTTGATCTACGACGATTCCATGTGTATAGCCAAACTCCAAGTGAGCAGGAAGCTGTGCCCAGCCTTGAACAAGATCATAGCTGCGTGCGGTATTTCCTAATTGCGGTGTTTTGTTTGTGATCATATTTAAATCCTCTTTTCCTTAGTTGAGTGATTAACTTTTTTGTTAGCAAACGCTATCATGAATTGGCTCATCATTTGATTTAAGATCAGCTTCTACCCGCCCGCGAATCAACAAATGATAGTGTTGTCTGATATGATAAACTCCCAAACTAAATTAGTCTTTGAACAAACGAGACTTAATTTTGCACTATGTGGACATTTTGATAAAAAAACGGAGATTTTGATCATTGGCTTCTTCGATAAAAAAGAAGGGAAGGCTTTTTTGCCTCCCCCTCTTCTTAGTTAACCCAGTATCAATCTAGCAACAACTTCAAGATCCGACCGCTTTGGCCCTGAATTAATCCTTCACCATTTCACTATTAATTCGCCGTATTATTTATGTTCCAACATCCCTAAGATCATGACCACCGCTTCCGCTCTCGTGGCGTTCTCATTCGGTGCGAAGAGATTCTTCCCGCGCCCCTTAATGAGCTTCGCTTCATACGCTGCGGCCACAGAGGGTCTTGCCCACTCAGCTACCTTGTCTGCATCAGCAAAAGATAACTTCGCGTTCGGATCGACCTTGAGCCCCAGTGCACGAACGATCATTATCGTCATTTCCGTGCGGGTAATATTACGTGTCGGACGGAAGGTATTATCATCATAGCCCTTCAAAATTCCTGCTTCTATCGTTCGTGAAATGGAAGGTCTAGCCCAAGCCGGAATCTTATTAAGATCTCTGAAAGGCAGCTCCTTTTCTACGCCTTCCAGTTTCAATGCACGGCTCAACATGACTGCGAATTCACTTCGTGTTGTTTGTGCATTCGGTCGGAATGTACCATCAGTATACCCCGTGATGAATCCTAACTTAACTGCTTCTTCGATAGACAATTTCGCCCAGTGACTAGAAATGTCAGTTAATCCGCTGCCAGAAGAACCGTCGCTTTTCACATCAACTTTCACACTGCCAAGGCTTGAAACAACCTTCGACTCTAACTCGGAATCCACGAGCTTCATACTTGAAAGTGTAATTTCGGCCGATCCCGCAGTAATTGCCTTAAAGGTTAGTGTAGCCAGAGTCACATTCCCCTTCTTGCCTGCTGTGTTTCCTATTTGTGTATGCGCTAACTGAATCGTATTCTCTTTCAAAATCGGACTTACTCCGAACCCTTCTTTTCCAAAGTCCGCGCTCACAAACTGCAGTCGTTTCGAATCGTAAGTTAGATTAATTTCGTAGGCGTACAAATCGATAACATTTGTTCCATTCACTTTGACTTGAAAGGTTTGGTTCGCCTTTGAACCGGTATCTTCGATGGATAGCGAAAATGCTTGATCATTCGCAGCAAACGTAGTTCTCGGAGGCAAGCAGGATATACACAGAAATAATGCCAAGCTGCATAAAAGTAATTTACGGATCATCATTGAACCATCCCTTCGGTAAACAAAGATAAGAGTGCGAGAGTAGCCTATTAATGTTTGACCACTCTCTCACCGTTTACTACTATCAGTATATGTTGATAATCCTACATAACTAAACTATAAAAATCGGAGAAAACAACAAAATCTATGCATTCGTAGCAACAAAAAACAAAGTACTTCATTGAAAGCTTGTTATTGTTGACTGCCTAATTATTCTTCTCATCAGGGTATAATCATTTATTATTCTTTAACTCATTGATATAATCTTCCATCAAAATAACTCGGCTTTCCAAACGTGATTTTTCAGCGGCGAAAGCAATCAGATGGCTCTTTACAGAGACACCTGCACCTGTAAGCCCTTCTTCCTTCCCATCACTTCGAACAAGACGTACAAAATCGCTCATTATACCTGTATCACCGCCGCCATGACCTGCCAAGTCCGTATCCAAAGTGATAGTCTCCGTCTCCCGAGTAACGAAGCTCGTCACTTCAATTACATTCTTCTCCATATCGCCTCTGATCTGACCATGAGTGCCCATTAGCTTCACCGAGCGTCCGCCTTCATAAGTAAATGCGCTCATTGTGAACGCAACCGTCACTTCATTTGCAAATTCCATGTTCACTACCTGATGATCGACCACATTGTTATCGCAATGATACACGCATCTTCCATATGGCCCATTTTTCAGTGCTCGAAGCACTCCCTCATCACTTGTATCGTTGCTAACAACCGTGCGAAGCACTTCACCCACCCAATCATCTCGTTCAATATACATTTTAGGTGCATAATAAGGGCAGCTGTCCTGTACCGGGCAACCGTCCAAACAGTACTTAGGCGCGCCTTCCGGCGCACTTTCTTTGCGGAAATGAGTTAATGAGCCGAAAGATGAAACCTTAGTACAATCTGCATCAACAAGCCATTGTAATATATCCATGTCATGGCAGCTTTTTGCCAGAATCATTGGACTCGAAACCTCTGAATCACTCCAGTTACCTCTTACAAAGCTATGTGCTTGGTGACGATGTTCTACATTTTCAGTATGTTGAATTGAAACGAGTTTGCCGATTTTTCCCTCCGTAATAATCTGCTTGATTGTTGAAAAAAAGTCCGTATACCTAAGTACATGACATATCGAAAATACCCGATTATATTTCTCAGCATATTCCCCCATGACAATACATTCTCTTGGATCGGGTGACATCGGCTTTTCCATTAGCACATGGTACCCTTTCTCCAATGCTTTCAGCGCAGGCTCATAGTGCATTTTATCCTGAGTACAGATGAGAATCGCATCGGCTAGCTTCGGCCCTGCAAGCAGATCCTCCCAGTTCGAGTAACAATTCTCATTCAGAACACCATGGTCTTTTTGGAATCGCTCTATTCGCTCAGGATCGATATCCGCAACGGCAACGAATTGAATGTCGTCTGGATGTTGCAAGGCATATGGAGCGTAAGCACCTCCCCCTCTTTGTCCAGCTCCAATTAATACAGCAGTAATTTTTTTCATTCCTGTGCTCCACTCCATCTCTATTGTTAGTTAATATCAGCTTAAATAGGTTCGTCCATTTTGAAAATAATAAAAAGTTTGTATTTCTTCGAAAAGTAATACAAATCGACTACTATTTAATATCATTTCTCTGAATTCAATCTGATAACTTTCAAGTTAATAAAAAAAAGCCCAATATCCGCAATGGAATCAGGCTCTTCAGAACGATACTAATATTGAAATGGCATATCATTTTCATGATCTATCTCTTGCCCAAGCTGCAGTCTGTAATCACTCAAAGACATGCCAAAATGCTTTTTAAATCGCGTGTAAAAATAATTATTTCTCTCTAGTCCCACCTTTTCAATAATGGATGTTAAAGGAAGCTGCGTATTGCGCATATATTCGTCCAGTTTTTGCATTCGCGTGTCGAAAATATACTGCGCAATAGACTGCCCATGTGCAGTTTTGAATATATGGCCGACATAGTTAGATGATAACCGTAATTTTTCGGCGATAGAGCTCAGGCATAATTCTGTGTTGGAATATTCTTGCTCGACAATTGCGACAATACGTTGGATCAGATGATCATTACTATTGGAAGTGTTCCTGAGAACCTCCACTTTATTACACAGCTTCTGTAAAAATGAATCCATTACGCTGTCCATATCTGTACTCACTTCTGCATTTTGAATCCCGCGCAAAAACTTTTGTAGTGTTAAATCCTGACTATCCTTTACTGCAGGCATCTTGCTTAGCACACTGGAGTAAACACTGTAAATCAAATGAACAATGCAATACAAAATTTCGTCGTAAGTGTATTGATATAACTTTGGACTAATACTTTGATAGATTACGGCAGCAGATTCATAATTGCCCTCGAGTACTTTCTCAACCAACTGCTCTTCTTTCTTGACGGGTATATGAAAATTATCTGTGTTGATTTCATCCATCATGTAAGGAGTAATAATACAACCATGTCCGTAGCGCATCTTCAACAGAATGGAGCCCTTCATATTATTGTACATGCTAGGTAAATGCTCAATCCCCTGAAACATCGTGCTGTACGCCATAGATAAAGAAATACGAAGATACTTAAGTGTATTACTGTGTACCTCGAGCAAGTAACGCTCTATTTTCTCCTGCAGCACTTTATATTGGGTTACTGTGGAACAATCCATAATCACTACGAATTTATCGGGCTCACTGCTGAAAATTTCGCACACACCATAGTCCGCTGCCAGTTCTGTTGCAATATTCACAATAGCATAGCGTAGTGCCCATCGTTCCTTCTGGCTATTCACAGATACAAATTGGCTGTAATTATCGATTTTAATGAGACACATGCACAACTGACTGGTGGCGATATAATCCAGTTTGATGTCATGTAGTTTCTCCTGCACTTGGTCTATAGAGTGTGTAGTACTATCACTTAATAGTGCATTAAGAAAGTCTTGTTTGACCGCATAGCCTGCTTCATGGATTATTTTATCAAGCTGTTGATTTCTCTCCTTCATAGACTCGAATACAGACAAAATAAATTGAAATTCTTCCATTCTCGAAATGACTACATCGTTTTTCTCAGAAGCTTCGCCGTTAATAATTTTCGTAATCGTTTGAATCGGATGATTCAGTCTGCGAGCCAAGTACAGACAAATTATTGCGCAAATGATAAATACAACAACTACGATACCCGCAGACACCATTGATGCTTGAATTACATCCTTAAACGTTTCTTTTACAGGAGTAAGGCCCATAATGTACCAATTGTTTGCGTTGCTTTTACTGCTGGATACCAAATAGCTGATACCCCCAATTTCTCGTATCTGATTATTGCTTCCAACAAGTTCATTTACTTGCTGGCTTAATCCGCCTACTTCACTCATATTATGCTCAAACTCCGGTGTGAGCGTCTTACTTAGAATAGAGCCGTTTGAATCAACGACTAAAAAAGAAGATTTCGTTTCAGGGTCATTGCCATTGATCGCTTGAATAGATTCCGTAAGCGCTTTCGTGCGAATGTTGACGACAATAGCATTTTTCAAGCCCGATAATGTCTCCCCCGGTTCAAATAAGATATAGGAACATGTATCGGCCGATTGCGTTGCTTCTTCTACAGATGTCACAATAGGCCGACCACGATACTCCGCTATAAAATTTTTATCGGTTAGCAGCGCTACAATCGCTTGATCTGAGAAGGTAGAGGCTGATTGGCGTTCACCGCTCCTTGAAGAATAAAACAAATCCGCCCCCGCATTGTAAAGATAAACGCTATCGATATCTTTTAGTGTCAGAAAGTGCTTGTCAATGACCTTGCTTGCTAAAATCGCCACGATCTCATCATTTTTCTTCATATTAATAAATTGGATGATATCTTTATCGCTGTACAGTGCATTTCCTAATTTTTTTGCAGTCTCATCTAGGTAGGTAATACTGTAATTGTAATGTTCAATCAGCTCATGATTGAAGCGGTTAATCATCGAGATACTCGTGCGTAAATAAGTAATGGTCAAGAAAACAGTAAGCAATACAGTGATGAGGATCGTAATAATCAGAAAGGAGAAGAATGATTTGCGAAAAAAGCTCGTACTGTTTTTTTCCAATATCCTCGGTAGCTTCATTGTGATCCCCCAGTTCATACGACTTCGATTTTCTATGTATTTACAATTATCATCATAATAGCATAAGTATCCATTTAGCATCACAACGATTAAAGCTCTTTGTAGATTTCATTATTTTTTAGAGATGCCATCTGTCGAAAAACTAAGAGAATGATGGTTTTGATTGTTGTGGATAAAAGTACCACTAAATACAATGAGGGAAGTAAAAGATTAATTGCAAGGAAGGGGGTGAACTCAATGAAACTAACTACAAGACCAATTCATAACAGAACATTGCGCAGCGTACGTAAACAGTTTCCTTTCTATTTAATGATGTCACCTGGTCTACTATTCATTGCAATCATGTGTTATATCCCAATGGGCGGTGTCATAATCGCCTTCAAAGATTACAATGCACGCGATGGTATATTCGGAAGCGCATGGATGGATCCGCTGTTCAAAAACTTCGAATTTTTCTTTAAATCCGAAACAGCGAGAATTGTTACGTTCAATACACTTTTCTACAATATCATAGAGATGGTTACCGTTACGCTCGGTGCACTAATATTGGCCATTCTATTGAGCGAAGTGAAAAATAAAAAGCTCTCAGCCACCTATAAAGGTGCTTTATTGCTGCCAGTTTTCCTTTCATGGATTGTAGTTCAGTATATTGTGTTCGGTATGCTTAGTGTAGACCGAGGTATTGTCAACAATGTTATCGAATCAAAAGGTGGAGAAGCTATTTACTGGTACAGTGAGCCTTCACATTGGCACTATATTCTTCCCTTAGCCTATCTGTGGAAGAATATCGGTTACTATTCGGTATTGTATGTAGCAGCGATCGCGGGGATTAATACGGACTATTATGAAGCTGCTCAATTGGATGGCGCTTCGAAGTGGCAGCAAGTCAAATATGTTACACTGCCGCTGCTGAAACCAATAATTATCGTCCTCATGTTGTTATGGGTAGGTAAGTTGTTCAATGGCGGATTGGGCGACTGGAATGGATTCTATACCCTTTCCAATGATTCAGGAGCACTATATGGTGCAACAGATGTTATAGACACCCTTGTATTCCGCTCTCTGAAAAAGCTGAACGACTATGGCATGTCGTCTGCAATTGGTCTATATCAGGCAGTGATTGGTCTCGTTCTTGTCCTGATTTCTAACTATATTATTAAAAAAACAGACCCCGACAGCGCCTTATTTTAATCGATCAGCGTAGAGAAAGGGAGGGATTTTCATTTTAGCAAGAAACTTTCACGTGTCAAAGATCGTGATTCATCTCATATTCATTGTATCAGCACTAGCCTGTATCATTCCGTTGCTATTAGTTGTATCGATATCGTTTACAGCTGAAAAGTCGCTTATGGTCGACGGATATAATTTTTGGCCCAAAGTGTTTGATATTTCAGCTTATCGATACGTATTTAGCGGAGCAGGCTCGATTGCCAATGCATACGCAGTAACGATCTTTGTAACCGTTGTTGGTACGCTGCTGCATTTACTTGTTACTTCGATGCTGTCCTATTCGTTGACGCGACCTGAAGTTACCTATCGAAATGCACTCACTTTATTCGTGTACCTTCCCGTGCTGTTCAATGGCGGACTTGTTCCATCCTACATTTTAATAACACGATATTTGCATCTTAAGAATACCATCTGGGTTCTCATTGTCGTCTTCCTTGTGTCAGCGATCAACGTGCTCATTATGAAAAACTTTTTCAAATCGATTCCTAGTTCCTTGTTCGAGTCTGCACGCATAGACGGCTCAGGTGAAATTCGTACTTTTTTCAGTATTGCACTTCCACTTTCAAAACCGTCACTGGCGACTATCGGTCTGTTCACAGCGATTTCCTACTGGAATGACTGGACGACCACTGCCTTGTATATCGAAAAGCCGAAGCTGTACACATTGCAATATTTACTGCAATCTTTAATGAACAATATCGGCTATTTGCAAGCCAATGAAGCAGCATCTAAATCTATGGAAGCCGCTATCGGCATGCTTCCTAGTGAAGGAGCACGGATGGCGACCTGTGTACTTGCCATCGGTCCGATTATATTACTGTATCCTTTTCTACAGAAGTATTTCGAGAAAGGCTTAACAATAGGTGCTGTAAAAGAGTAATTTTACAAGAATCTAGTTGAGAATAAAATTAGTTTTTAGGGGGATATCAATGAAAAGAATTTCTATGTTGTTGATCAGCGTAACTCTGCTTCTCACCATGATCCTGTCTGGCTGCTCAAAGGTTTCACCAAACGCTAACGGCGATTCTACGACTCCAGCACCTGATACTAAAAATGCTGAAAAAGAAAAGGAAAAAGAAAAAGAAGAACTCGTTACCCTTAACTTCTATATGTCGAACAGCCCTGTCAATGACTTTGACCGCATCATGAACAAAGCTAATAAAATTATTGCTGAAAAAATCAATGCCAAATTGAATTTAGTACTTGTAGACGGCAGTACTTATGCAGATAAAATGAATCTGATGATCAATTCGGGCGACGACTGGGATCTTGCTTTCACTGCATTCTGGGGTGGAATTAATTACTTTGGAAACGCTGCAAAGGGAGCGTATGCTGACTTAACTGACCTTCTTCCTGTACATGCGCCTGAAACGTTTTCCCGCATCCCTCAAGGTCTATGGGATGGTGTGAAAATAAATGATCGTATTTATGCAGTTGTCAATTATCAGCAATGGGGCGTTGCCAAGCGCAGTGGCTTTATCTTCCGCGAAGATGTTCTTAAAGAAACGGGGTTTGACTGGAAAGCTGTTAAAGGCAAGCCAACCATAGAAGCTCTCGAAATGGTAGGACCATTCCTTGGCGAAGCGTTAGCTAAGCATCCTGATATGATCGGATTTGAAACTAGCGCTAATCATAGTTTTTTTGCCAATGAGCCGCTTTACTGGGATATGGAGCCTGTAGGTGATTTGCTAACTCCTGGCTGGGTCAATCTCAATGCGCCAGACAAAGTTATCAACCAGTTTGAAACTCCTGAGTTCGCTAAATACGCTGAAATTATGCGTGACTGGTTCAATAAAGGCTATGTGCGCAAAGATGGTGCAACGGTAAAAGATACAACTCCTGATCGTAAAGCTGGCAAAATTGTTTTTGCGATGCACTATGGCTGGCCTGACAGCATCGATCTTCCAGGTCAAGAGCAAGCTATGTCCATGACAGAATACAAAGATTTCCCTGCTCTATCCGTATCTACTACTCGTACATTGATTTCAGCTGGAGCTGCCTCCAATGCAGCTATTGCTATCAATTCAGGTTCAAAAAACGTTGAAAAGGCTTTGCAATTAATTGAGTTGCTAAACACTGATGATGATCTATACAAACTCATTACATTAGGAGAAAAAGACGTTGACTACACCTACAACGAAAAAGGTGACTTCACTCAAATTGGAGGCAAATATAATTTCAACTGGAATGAATGGCAAATCGGTCAATCCTTCAGCCCAACATTCAACCGTGCCGATCATGCCGAAAATGCGGCTGGCGAAATGAAGAGAAAAGCTCAGTCAATCGTTTTTGAAAATGATCAAACAGCAGATGTTTCGCCATTATCAGGCTTTGTATTTGACCCAACTCCTGTAAAAACGCAAGTTGCCAACGTAGCTTCCGTTATGACTGAGATGATCCCAGCTATCAGCTCTGGTTCGATTGACCCGACTACAGCCGTGCCTAAATTCCTCGAGCGTTTGAAAACTGCTGGCGTAGATGACATCATCAAAGAAAAACAAGCTCAATATGACACTTGGAAAAAATAAAAATCTATCACTCAGTAATGAAATCCGGTGTATCGCTTACACCGGATTTCTATTTTGCAAACCACTATCTGCCTGCGACAGGATGGGATGCCGCTGCCGTCCTGAGATGCTGAAGGCAGCTTTGTGGCGTCATCCCCACGATGAGGCTGACTCCGTCCGTATAACCCTCTTCTCGTCCGGTAAGTTCTAGAATCAATCGGTCTTTCCAACAGTTCAACAACTCTGCGCGCTCCGCAGACTTTACAAGGTTGCACAGCTCTTGCGGGTCAACCTGAAGATCAAACAATTGCTCCTCGCCCGTCTGGGAATACCAAATATATTTGACCTTGCCATCGGTTAAGTAGTGATAGGAAAGCTCACCGTAGGCATGCTCACCGTGGATGTAAGTCCTCCATTCGGATGTGCCGGCATGCGTCCCCAAAGGAATGATGCTGCTTCCGTCTACCGTGGTTGGGATCGGGACATCTGACGCCTCCAATAAGGTTGGCATAATATCACGCAACTCGACGATTCGATCCACTTGTTTGCCTCGGACGAGGCCTAACTTGCCTGTAGGGTCATTCAAAATGAGCGGCACTTTGGCGCTTCCTTCGTAAGCTAATATTTTCTTATAGAGAAGATGGTCCCCCATCAGGTCCCCGTGATCCGACGTGAAGAGGATGATCGTATCGTTGCTTACACCGAATTCATATAGGGCGTTCATCAATCGGCCGATCTGGTTGTCGATATGAGTAATTAAAGCATAGTAGGCCGCCAACGATTTTTGGCGCATACGCTTATTCACGATTCCTCTGCCAGTCGTCGGATTCAGCCCGTCACGGTCGGGATCATCGAGGCGCGCCCAATCGCCAATCGGAGGTTCCGGCAAATCGATTCCATCATACAGATCAAGAAACGCTTGCGGAGGATCCAAAGGCGCATGTGGCCTTACGAATGAAGTCCAAAGAAAGAACGGCTTGCTCGGATCCCTCCGCCGCAAGAAATCAATAGACTGAGTAACCGCCCAGTTGGTCGGATGTAACGCTTCTTCCAAATGCCAAGGTCTCGCGACAGTCGAAGCGTTACAATCAAGACCGTGATCCATAATATCCTGTTGTGATCCGGCTCTCTCTTTCAACCAGCTGATATAATCGTCCGTTTGATCCCACCACTCATTCGCCGTCGATCGGGAGCGATCACGGTTATAATGCATATAGCCGTCATGCAGTACGATGTTGTGAAATCCGCACAGATTGCGCGTGGGATACACATGCATCTTGCCTACGCATTGTGTATGGTACCCGGCCTTCGCAAACTCTCCAGGCATCGTATGCTCATAGCTCCAGGGCACTTTGTCCTCATACCCAACTCTTCCATGGTTTTGCTGGCTCATTCCTGTTAAAATGGCGGCTCTTGCCGGAACGCAGGATGGAGTTGCTGTGTAAGCGCTTGTATACGCAACGCCGGTTCTCGCCAAGTTGTCCAAATTTGGTGTTTCGATAACGGGATGGCCCAAGAAATGAAGACAATCCGCCCTCATCTGATCAACGGTGATTAAAAGTACGTTTGGTCTCATGCGACGCCTCCTTCTCGCTTGCTATATGAAATCCTTCTCCTCTACTCCTAATACTTCTTCAAACGTAGGCGTTATCCTTTTGCAGCAAATGCGAGCTTCTCGTTACTAGAGTCACTGAGTCACTGATATGCATCGAAAGGGTATACAAAAAGGTCCCCAGACGCTAAACACTTCTAAGTGTCCAGTGTATGGGGACCAGTTTGGGCTYTTTTTTGTATGTGGAGCGATGTCGCGCCTTTCCATCGCTTCACTTAAATCTATTTTATTTTTGGAGATTTAGAAATAGCACTCTTAAGACAATGTTAGTCAACAATAAAAGTTTCTTGTTCTTTATACACTTGCAAGCTTGACCGAGGAAGGCTTTAAACCTTTAGAATAAGCCTTCACTTTGATTTCCCCAGGCGTCTCCCGCGACTGAAGCAGCACAGTTGCGATGCCAGCTTCCGCCCTTACGGGGTTCTCGCCGACGATGACTGCAGGACCGTCAATTTCAAACCAAACCTCATGGCAGGCGGGGGACACCACGGTCCCGTTCGCGTCTTTGATTTCGGCGTAGACAAAGATAAAGTCAGATCCGTCGGCTGTAAGCTTTCTCCCGCTCTCGTCAATGCGGATGGAAAGCATCTCAGGCTCCAGTGGAGTATGCACGACGCATACAGCAGCTTCCCTGCCGTCTATTCGCCCGATTGCCTTTAATTCTCCGGGCTCGTACGCTACATTGGTAAATGTGAACGGAGCTTGCGTCAAATTTCGGCAGTTTCCTCCGTCATGCGGATAAACCTTCATGTCACCAGCATCCGTTTTCCCATGCACGCCTGCTTGATTCCCTTTATGCTGTTCTTCATCCGTAAGCCAATAGTCCACTTCGTAGCCTGTCACACGTTCTCCGTATTCCGTATCCGGACCATGATCAGCTTTTCTCACACTGACTGATTTCCCGTTTACAAATAACTCGACCTCGCTGCAATTTGAAAATACGACAACCTTCGTCGGCGAGATGCGTTCCGTCCAATAATTCGCAATGTAGACCATCGGTCCGCTTTCCACATGTTCATGAGCGATTTCCGCTCTTCGTTGACTCTGGTAAAAATAGTAAACCATTTTAGGCAGACGGAACGTGTCGAGGGCCCCGCATTCCGCCAGCCTTGGATAACAACCGCGGTTATGGTCGATGCCAACCCACGAGGCGTCCCCGAGCGACCATCGGTTACCGCGGTTCCGGTTCAGCGACCATTGATAATTCCAGGCTTGCAATAGCAGCTTCTGTTCTCCGGCGCCGCGCGGTACCCTGCTTGTACTCTCATGGCCGCCGAACTCGTAATCTCCATATTCTCTATCGAACCCCCCTTTCTCGGGCAGCACCTCTTCCAGTGGACGCGACAATGTTTCGTCTTTCCATAGTGTATAGGGCACATCAAAGTTGACGTAAGCCGGATTTATTCGTCCGATCGTGTCTCCAGAAGTAAACATTTGATCTCCCGGATATTCTTCATGGGCAATCAGATGGCATTCGTGAAAAAATTCGTCCGTCGCCCCTTTCCTGCCGGGATACGTTTCATTCAGGCTGACCTCCCACATGATCACGCACGGACGGTTCCGGTCGCGGCGGATCATATCACGTATGTTTTGCCGGACAAGATCCAGAAACTCTCCTTCCTCGCAGTACTGCCAGCCCGGCACCGGTTCGACGACCATCAGCCCGAGTTCGTCGCAGGCGTCAAGAAAAGCAGGCGCCTGGGGGTAATGGCCAAGCCTGACGAAATTGAATCCCGCCTCCTTCAGCTTCTTCGCATCGCGGTAATGTGCGTTATTCGAAGCTGCATTTCCGATATATGGATATTGCTGGTGGCGGTTCGTCCCCCTGATGACCAGCCTTTCATCATTTATTACAAAGCCGCCTTCTTTACTGAACGAAATCTTGCGTATTCCGGTTCGGGTGCGAATCTCATCCACCGTTTGGCCGTTTTCGAGGATTTCCGTTTGCAGGGTATACAAATAAGGGTTGTCCGGATGCCAGAGATGAGGCCTCGTTATCGTTAGCATTTGAACGAACGTATGCGCTCCGCCGGCTAAAACGGTCTCCACCGAACTTTCTTCCGATTCTACTTGCCGCCCCTGTTTATCCAAGAGTGTTGTCACGATTTTCACTTTCTTCATCGCTTCATGCTCATTAATCACATAGGTCAGAACTTCGACCGTCGCCGATGCTTGCGAGACGTCGGCGTATTTGACGAAGATCCCGCCTCCCGCAGGTTTTCCGGTATAAACGGCATCCGTGACATGGAGCTTATCCGTGACATGAAGGTGCACGTTGCGGTAAAGTCCGCCGAAATAGGAAAAATCCAGACTTTCCAGCGGCTTTCCCGGAGGTATGGCTCCGTTGTTCCGGTTGTCGAGTCGTACGGCAATTACATTGACCGCCTCGAAATCGACATCGTCGGTGATGTCGATCGTAAACGGCAAATAACCGCCTTTATGATTCAGCTTGAGCCTGCCATTGACCCATACAGATGCCTCATGCATGGCCGCTTCGAATTCCACAAAGAGCTTCTTTCCCCTGTCTGCTTCGTCCAAAGCAAATTGCTTGCGATACCAGCATATCCCTTGAAAATGCAAGTCCGCATGCAGCGTTTCAATTTTTGGCGTATGAGGCAGATAGACGGTTTCCCAGCTTTCGTCTGAATGACGCTTCTGCTGTGCTCCACATACGTCCTCACGAATAAACTTCCAGTTCCTATTGAAATTCATTGTTTTTCTGCAGCCATTCAAATGTCTCAATGATCAATAAGCCTCCCAAATTTGATTATAAAAAATTTGTTTAACCTAACTCGGCATAATCTTGCAGGGTAACGATTGTGTTTTTCGTTCCATGCAGTTCAAATATGATGAGTTCATTGTCACCGATACGCAAGAGCGGAGCAGGGATATATAATGTTTTTTGCGGACCAATCTCCCAATAACGGCCGAGATTGAACCCATTGATATAAGCAACTCCCTTCGTCCATCCTTCCATATTCAAAAAAGTATCACCGATTTCATCCAAGTGAATTACACCTTTATAGAAGGTAGGGGTAAAGGCCTCGTTTGTCTGTACTTCCCGGAATATTAGCTCTGATACATTGTTCAGAGGAAGCGTATGAATCGTCCAGTCATAAAGGAACTGCTGGCCCAGGCGAACGCCTTCCGTAATTCCTTTTGGATCCTTCATCCCGTAACCATAATTAATTCGTCCTAGGTTTTCCACTAGGATGCTGAGTGTTGCACCTTCTGAAGGAATGTCTAAAACGATATCGATATCTGATATATTCGGTGTTATATCATGTGTGTTTCGTTCAATCACTCCTTGATAAATACCGTCAAGGAAGATCAATGCGCGATCACGTACCTCCTGTATCGTTAATTTCATTTGCGATATAGGACCAACAATGTTAGTCGTATATAAAATGAAGCCATAGTCCTGATCAAGCCGCTCCATTGTTTCCGGACATGTGCTTTGAACCGGAGTCGACAACAAATTAAGCGAATCAAACAACCGCACATGTTCCATTAAGCGGACTTCACCGTAATGCTTCTTCGGCACAGGACGTGGTAGTTCTATCTCAGCAATTTCGGTATATTTCGATAAAACTTCACGAACTGCAATATATTTGTCCGTGATATCTCCTGATTCATCCAATAACACATCGTAATCATAGCTAGTCACCGTCGAATCATATTTACCCGAATAATTCGCACCGTTATAGAATCCGAAATTCGTCCCGCCGTGGAACATATAAAAGTTAACAGAAGCTCCTACCTTCAACATTTGATCCAGTACTTCCGCAACATCTTCATGCTTTCGCAAATGGTGTTCATGGCCCCAAGAATCAAACCATCCGTTCCAAAATTCCATACATACAAGCGGTTTATCCGGTTGATATTCCTGCAGCTTTCCAAAAGCCTCTTCAGGCCGCGACCCAAAGTTGACTGTGGCTAACACGTCTGGAAGGAGAGTCCCCCCTTGTAGATTGCTGTCGGTATACCCGTCCGATGTGAACAATAACACATCCATTCCACGTTTAATCATCGCTTGCTCCAAATATTTCAAATATTTCTTATCGTTTCCGTAACTTCCGTACTCATTTTCGATTTGCATCGCAATAATCGGCCCGCCATTCGTACATAGAAGTGGCAAGAATTTAGCCAATAGCTCATTGTAATAAGCATCGATTTTTTCCAAATAGGGTTGATGAAAACAACGTAAGCGCATATTTTCTTCCTTAAGCAGCCAAGATGGCAATCCTCCGAATTCCCACTCCGCACATATATACGGACTTGGGCGTACGATAACGAATAATCCCTGCTCATCCGCTATCTGTATAAAACGAACGACGTCAGCAATGCCACTAAAGTTGAATTCCCCTTCCCTTGGCTCGTGTAAATTCCATGGAATGTAAATTTCTACTGTATTAAATCCACAAGCTTTTAATTTAATTAGTCTGTCCTGCCAATATTCCGGCACAATACGAAAATAATGTATGGCTCCAGATAGAATACGAATAGGCTCCCCGTTATAAACAAATTGATTTCCTTCGATTGTAAAAGTAGACATAGCTTCTGCTCCTTCTTTCTTGATTAGTCATGTTGTCAGCTTAACAAGTACCCCTTCTTTAGAAAACAATGAAGAATAAACAATCCTCAAAAAAACATAACAATATCAACTATTTTTTTTAGATATTTCTCAGAATTATAACGATCTCACTATAAAAGCAAAAAAGAGGGGAAGCATATAGCTCCCCCAAAACAATGTTCGATGTTATTTTATTGCAAGATCGCTTTTGCTACGATTGCAAGGTCTTCGATACCAACCTTACCGTCTTTATTGACATCCGCATTCACATTCCAACCCGCTTGACCTTGTTGTGTGCCATAAGCCGCTGCAACAATAGCCAAATCTCCAATCGAGACGCCGCCTTTACCATCGACATTTGCGTTTATCTTCTTGTTATTAAACGCTTGAATGGCTGCTTCCAATGCGCCTTTCGCATTATCCACTTGCGCTTGAGAAGCATTCGAATCGCTTGCTGTCACATTAGCCGCATGGATAGCTGACTGTAATAGCGCTTTGGATCCAACCACATACTGGCCGTCCGCATTTCCTTCCACTGCAGCATCGTACTTCGCCTCAGCACTTGCAATCAGTGCATTTAGCAATGATTTATCCACGCTTTCCACGATTTGAATATCATGGTTGCTTCCTCTGATCTGCAGTTCATGCCCCTGTGCGTTAGCAATCGCAACATGATCGACAGAAATCGTCGTAGAGGTTGCCTGCGTTCCAGATTTGGCGGTAAATGCGAATGCAAGGACATCCCCTTGAGCATTCACTCCTTGGTTTTCGTTCACGCTAGCAGCCAAAATCCGGACTTGTCCCGGTACTTTTTCCTCATGATCGATGACTTTAAAACCGTCTTTTAATGAAGTAACCGATTCAAACTGTAAATGTGCCGGATCATAGTGAAGCGTCAAATCTTGAGCATACACTTGCTTGTATACACTATCCGTAACGCCAGACAATCCCATCTTCAGATTGAATGCTTGGTCAGCGTTCACCTTAACTGGCCCGGTTATAACCGATTGCGGCACTTCTACTGATTCCAGTAATACATTGATTTCAGCAGCCGATGCGTAACCACCAACGCCTGCTGTTGCTTCAAGCTTGACATATGATGCTTTTGTCGAAGTAAATGATGCGTATTTCTCCTTGTTGTCGTTTGCCCAATCTCCATTTGCAACTTTGGTAAAAGATACTCCATCCTCACTGACATACACGTTATAGCTTGTAATATTTCCGTTGCTGCCTGATTGCCTTGGTAAATACGCAAGTCTATTGATTTGGTGAGTTCCACCCAGATTTAAGATAATCGATTGGGGAAGAACGCCGGATTTATCCCACTTTGTATGCCAAAACGTTTGTGGGTTTCCATCAACCGCCAACGAGGCTGCATTGTTCTCACCAGCCGTTTCCTGACTTGCCGCCGTTGCCGTCATTTGTGACTGAGGAACACTATTGCTAGCTACATTTATTGTCAAAGGGCGACTTACAACGGTCACCCCTTCTAAAGTAACCTTTACCGCAACAGTTGCTATAAACCCAACGCCAAAATCGCCTTTAACAATGATCGTGTTACTGCCGTCAACAACAGATAACCTTGCATCGCTAAATTGATATTCTACAGCTGCCTTTGATAGATCGACCGTCTCTCCAGTACTTAATATGCCATTAATAGTAGACACGATTGGATCATTCGGTTTAATAGTCGTTTTATTCAGAGTGAAGTCCATTTTCTCTAAATAAGGAGCCATGTAGATTTCCTTTTGCTCATTAACAAAAAGATACGTAACTTTGTCAATCGAACGTCCATCTATTTGCACTCGAATGTTAATCTTTGCCATGCCTTCTGAAACAGCGGTCAACAGGTTGGATTCGTCCACCGTAATCACATCCTGGTTTTCGCTTGTCACTGTGATCTTCGCATCTTTAATATCAATCGGTTCACCCTTACCCGTAAAAGCCGCAATGTCATATTTACCTGTAGCAGCATTCACCGGTTTATACTCATAATCGAAACGATCAAATAATCCGGACTTATCCACTCCGTTTATTGCCACTTCAAGCAAATCAATCGTTGACCCGTTTGAACCATTTTCAAATTGTAATCTAACGTATTGAGCTCCCGCTCCCGTGTTTATTACATATTGATTGTAGAATCCAAAATAAGCAGAGCCCGTCGGGCCGTTAACGGTGCTGACATCGTTCCAGTCCACGCCATCAGCACTCGTTTGAATTTTTATTGTTTTAGGCGTATTGATGTATTTTTGTTCTAAAGAATTGAAGTTAAGATTGATACTAGCAATCTCGGAGATTGTCGGCAGCTTAAATTGAATCCAAGACTTCTCATTTGCTGGTACCGACCATTTGGCCCCGTCAAAATGAATACCGTCAATTGTTTTCCCATCAACTAATTGACTCACAGCATCTTGATCATGACTAGCTGTAATTTCAGCGGCCCCTGCAAGGTTATCATGCGGCAGCAGGTCCATGAATACTTTATTTGTTGTAAATGTTTGACCGTCTAAAGTTACATCCGCCCAAACGACTCCGCGTGTAAGTTTCTCTACGAACGGCGCAATAATTTCATTTTTCTTAAATGTAAACGTATCTACTTCTTTGATCGCCACGGGATTATAGTTATTACCCGCTTTTAAATCAATAGTACCCCCATGCCATGTAATATCTGCTGTATCAAGCCCGATCGCTCCGCCTTTAGCTGATCTGCCTTCTATTTCATAGCGTAGGCTTTTCAGTAAATTAAACTCACCATAGGCTTCTTTACCCTCAATCAACAAAGTCGCACMAATCATGCTCTCGCCAACATAAACGACTCCATCTTTAACGGTTACTTTTAAGATGTCCTCTTTCGTTACACCCTCATAAGCAGCACTTACGGTGATGGAAGTTGTTCCATTTGATACTGGAGTCACAATTCCGTTCGTATCGACCGCAGCTATTGCTGGATCTGCACTGCGATAAGTTAAATCTGAAAGCTGGGCTTTCAGCGCCGGGAATGTCATATATCCCTCAGCGTTGATTTTAAGTGAGGAAGGCGTTAACTGCTCCCCTGTTGCTTTTACATCCGTAAGCGTATAGTTTCGTGCAGGATTGTCGGTTACAATCTTAATGATCGTATCAATCTGATCCTCTTGAACGTTAGCAAGATTGATTGTCAAGCTGTCCTCATTTTGTTCAAACGATGTGACCGGGACATTCTCGTTCAACCATGTCACGGATGTCACCTTATCTTTAACCGGACGAATGGTCAAAGACTTTCCTGCAATGGCGTCAAACCCTTTTTTGCTGTCGGGTCCTTTCATTACATGCAGATACACATTGTTGTCTCTATACGTTGCATATCCCCATTGTGGTCCTGTAGTGCTGTTTGCTAAAGCAAATTTTTCATAATTGCCTTTTCCATCATCTTCATAGCCATAGCCTGAGAGGAAATATGGCGTTGTACCCGTTGTTGCCTCGTGTCTTTCCGGCTTGCCCTCAGGCGCAAACCATCTTGCCAAGCTTTCTCTCACATCAATGTATTCCTGCTCTGCTTTAGGATATCTTGTCGCAATTTCCTCAGGAGAGTTCCAATTGGGTCCGCGGCTATCTACCGGCGTCTGATCATTATTATCCACATAACCTCTGCCGACATTCATGACCATTTCCTTGATAACTTGCCTGTAGTCATCTCGTATACCGTAATAGGGAGATTGTGCATTTTTTGTGTGAATCATTTTCCATGGTTCCATAATCGTACGTTTTAAAAGATGATTTGCAGCGCCATTACTGTAAATACCAGACGCTTCTTCGGTTCTTAAATCAGGGTCTCCATACTCATCGCCCCATGCATTGGAGTTTATAATAATATCATCGCTATAATTGCGTACAACACTGTATATCACATCAAAATTGGCGTTTGGTATCCCTTGCGGTCCATCAAAATAAATATAATCAGGCGTATACCGTCCAATCAAATCGGTCAGATTCTGCACATAGACGTCCGTCGTGTAGTATGGAATCCCTCCGCCATAATATAAACCGAATTTCATTCCATGACGTTTTACGGCCAGTTCAAACGGTTTCAATCCATCTACTACTTTGCCGTTTGCGTCTTTTGGAAGATACATATGCCTCTCATGTTTTGGATCCGCAAACTTGGACGGCCAAAGATAAGCTTGTTGTACCGATTCAACCGAAACTAATGAATGCCCTTGACGTTTCGCTCTTTCCGCCCATAAGTCGGCAGAGAAATTCGGGTCAACAAAGTACTGGTAAATTGGGGCAGCATGAGTTAAAGCGCCCACACGCCCTTCTTCAAACCATTTATTAGGACGTTCCTTTACTGTAATCGTCATATTCTTGCTAGCCGTATTTCCATTTCCATCCTTTACTTGTATCGTAAAGTTATAATCTCCTGGTTTCGTATTGATACTAATGATGCCTTTGCTGCTATTTAAATCGACATTTCCATTCACTAATCCATCTGCGATTGTGCCATCGGCATTTAATTCCAAGCCGTCCGGCAGTTTGCCCTCTACGATACTCCAAGTATAACCGGGAGTTCCCCCGCCCGCCATAAATTGGAAGGTTGATGCCGCTAAGCCGTATTTCTTATTCCCTTTCGATTTATTCCATACATATGGCCATTCCTTGTAGCCAATCGGCATGGTTTGGGTTGGAAGCGGAGTTTTAATGGCATCCTCGGTTGAGAGTCCTTGCGTGACGATATTTAGAGCTTCCGTTTCGCCTTCAACCGAAGAAATAAGTCCATTGATTTTATTGCCATTTTGGTCAGTGACTCTCCCATAAAACCCAAGGTACGCTGCGCTGTCATCAAATCCTAACGGGACATTATTTGAATTCACATCTTCTGTATACGTATGCTTGATTTGAATCATCAGTTTATTCCAACCCTGCTTTAACAGGACTGCTTGTTTGGTCAAATCCTTTTGTACTTCTACTGGTACAGTCGGTGCGGTCAAAGTTTTATCGTTTACATAAATGCGATATGAACCGCTGGCACCTACATTAAAATACGCTTGTTGTGCTATCGGACTGTATATGTACGTGTGAGCATACACATATTTGTTTCTTGTGTCGACACCTTTTTTGACCGTATAGTAACCGTATAAGTCTTGATAATCATCATAGTTTCTGTTATAAATTCGATCATCAAAGTACTCCCACTTATTACTTTCACCGTCAGAACTTAATGAATCGCCAATATTGGGAGTGATCGCAGTCGTTGGCTCTCCGCCTGTCACTGCCGGATTGTTATAAACTTCTATTTCTGAGAGGCCGGTAATTGTTGGATAAGGTGTGCGTCCCTTATCTATTTCAACCTTCATTTGAACCACATTCTTAAGTCCGGATGATAATGCATACACAGTTGGTTCGGATGGGTTAGAAGATGTACTTTTAACCTCTCCCGATTCTACTTTGCTGCCGTCTTCAAGAGTGAACGTAAGATGATACCCATTGTTTACGTGACGCCCATCGCCCCATTGCGCTATTTTCAGTTCATTGATTGCAATAGGTGTACTCCATTTTAGATTTACCCATGGGCTAGAGTCTCTTTCTGTCACCCATTGCTTTTTTTTGTCTCCATCAACCAAATTTGATACAGGGTTTACTGCAAGCGTTGACGACGATGCTGTTATTTCTGATGCCAACGGCGCATAATTTACATTTTCACCCACTTCAGTCCCGTAAATCTTGTCCACTACTGGCGCATCAAATGGACCAGTTACCAGCCACGAATTTATAAAAGGCGCATTACCTGTCACTTGCTGTGCATTTACTCTCGTATTTGAGAATACAAACGTAAATGTTGTCATAATCATTGCAGCTGCCAATGTTACAGAAGTGATTTTTTTGAATCTGTTCATCATTAATACCTTTCCTCCCAATTCTGAATTTCTCCGCTTATGAACCTGAAACAAAAAGCATATTGTCGAAACAGTAGTTGAGGTATTCCTAGCAGAGTAAGGCGTAGCCATTCGCAGGATAACATGACAACGCTTTCTTTTTTAATCATGTTTAATGGTTGCTCATTCGAGAACCCCTCTCTTACGAGCCGTTCGCTATTCTCCGTTCATTGATCTGTTTTTGCTTCTCGGCGATAATATCATCCGCACCAGCTGATCGACCTCCCCTTCTCTTCAAAAGACTCCATTGTTGCTTATTTCTATTTCACAGTAGCTGATAAAAAAAGTGTTGAAAACATAAAAAAGTGTATTTTCCTTTGATAAATCATCATTGCAGCTCTCTAAAAAAGATAATTCTCTCTAAATTTTGATTTTCAAAAAAAAACAAAGATTGCACTCGCATCCTTCTATGATTTAACGGCTCCAAGACGTCTATTTAGGGAGATTTTTCAAAGAGGCAACAGGAAAATCAGTTGCCGAACACAAAACAGGTACCCATACACTCGACACTTTAAAAAAAGTGTTTAGCGTATGGGTACCTGTTTTAGTCGTTTAAAAAGCATTTTGGCATGTCCTTGAGTGAATACAGACTGCAGCTAGGGCAAGAAATAGATCATGAAAATGATATGTCAGTTCAATATTAGCTTGTTTTTTGTTCTAATACCTCACCACAACCATTAAAAAAATGATCAAACTGAGCGCCATACAGCCGGCGAACTTGTAATTCGGTGCAGCTATCTCAAACACTGATTTCTTTAGTAAACCGGACAGCAAGTTGTTTACAGCCGAAGCCGGCGAGATGGGATTAGACAAAGCCCAGCTTCCAAGCAGCAGCACCGCAAAATAAGTTGGGCTGATTTGCACGCTCACGGGATCAATGGCTCCAGCGAGCATAGTCACTGGCACGATTGGATGGAGACCAATTATTGAAGTGCTTGCAATCAAAAGAACGGTTAATATCGTGAATGTGAAGGAAATCGGCATTGGAACAAACTCAAGCAAATTCGGAACCTTTGAGCCGAAGTTTGTAATCCCAATTGCGCCACTGAAAAAGCCAGCGGCCAGAAAAAGCGTAATCTCTTTCTGCAAAGCCGGCAAAGTGATTGTTATATGATTTATAATTCCTTCTCTGTATATATTCATGGTCCCCTTTATAATGCACCAGAACAAAGGGAAAGCTACTGCAGCCATACAGATTAATAAGACCATTGGCAGCTTGATCATACGTTCCATAGTTAAGATGACAATTATGGCGCCTATTAAATACATGCCGAGTCCAACTGGAAAATTCGAGTTCTCCTTTTTGTCTACTGCCTCTTCAAATTCATCTAGACTAGCGTTACGCAATTCCCGAAAATCGACTGCCCAGCTTATGCCGAGGCTAAGAATGGCGAGTCCAAGCATATAGGGCAGAACGGACGACCAGGACAGTCCTAACGTTGAAGTCACTAGTGTCATGGCAGCGAAATAAGGTGACCAGAGAATCGCTCCCGCAAAACCTCGGTTGAGCGCATTTGCAAGCAAACGGCTCATCCCTGGCTGCGGTTTAATAAAGACCATTTGATAAACAACCGGTATCGAACCTACGTTGATAAATACGCCCATAATTTGAGTGAGCAGCTGCGTTCCCAAGAATAGAGCGGCCTTGCTGTGCAGGTTAGCTTCGTAAAACCGCTTCAAGGCCTTAACGTATTCAGGAATACGAACTGGAATTCCGAACAACGGAGCGAATAGGAAAAGCGTTACAATGGTCACGTTTATTCCAGCCGACTCGAACCAAATCCTAGCATTTGCTTTCTGCAGCGCAAGAAGTACAACTCCAATAGTCACAAAGAAAATCGTGAGCCAAAACGTCATCCCCTTCAGTTTTGGCAACAGCAAGGCGATTGCAGAAAACACCAATCCACCAAGCAGAAAGACCAGCATCTCAAGCTGCGCCGCCTGCAACGCAATATACACAGCGGCAATAGAAAATATTATTATTCTCTCCGCTGCCGTCTTAAATGCGGATGTCATCCGATCCGCCCTCTTTCATTTCATCTTAATTGAATTGCCAGCAGCTTAAGCTTAGGTTACCGTATTGGTAGCTGCGATGAAGAAGTTTTGCGTTGCGGTTGACGTCACCTGCTCCCATGGCGAGAAGAAGCGGAATGAAGTGCTCACTTGTCGGTACGGCCTCTTGGGCATGGGGAGCGAGCTCACGGTATTGAAACAGGGCTTCGGTATCCCATGACTCCAGCTTACTTTGAATCCAGTTGTCGAATTGTTCCCCCCACTCATCAATTCCCTCCGACCGCCAGTTCAATTTCCGTAAATTATGAACGGTCCCACCGCTTCCGATGATAAGAACATCCTGCTCGCGGAGTTCCGCTAATGCCTTGCCGATTTGATACTGCCTTTCATTAGATAAATAACGATTTACGGATAGCGCTACGACCGGAATATCTGCATCCGGATACAGTAGTTTTAGAACAGCCCATGCCCCGTGGTCCAAACCTCTTTTTTCATTTTGAACGTTCTCAACACCATGCTTTGTAAACAAGTTTTGAATCTGATCTACTAACGATCGGTCACTTTGTGCCGGATAAGTCATCTGGTAAAGCTCATCTTGGAACCCGCCAAAATCATAAATGGTTTCATAAGTTTCTGCAGCGCTAACCGTCTGTATCGATTCCTCCCAATGAGCGGAGAAGAGAACGATAGCTTTTGGTCTTGGTGTGTGCTCTTTAAATTGCTTAAGCAACATTGTATATTCGTTATCATCGAGCACGATTGATGGTGCACCGTGCGCGAAAAAATAGGATGGCATCATGTGATCTCACTCCTTATTTATGTTTAATTCGACATCCTTCTTCATCCACTTCATAAAATCATGCTGGTTCTCTTCAGATACGCCATGGTCGGTCGGATATAGTTTGAAAGTTAAGCGCTCCGTCTGGTCTTTTAAATAGGCAGCTGTCTCGTGGCCGATATGAACCGGGAATACGGAGTCGAATTCCCCATGCGAGACAAATATGGAAACATCCTTAGCACTTCGAAGTGAATACTCCGTTTTCACAAACTCAGGAATATATCCATTCAACGCTACGATTCCCTTTAATTGATCTCCCATTGTAAGTGCAAGCGTCATGGACAGGATTGCACCTTGGCTAAAGCCGAGCAAATAACGTTTGTCAGGATCGATTGGATACTCCTCAGTCGCATAATGAATGAATGCTTCGAGATCTGTAACCGCTTGGTCATACATCTCTCGAATAGGGTTTCCTAGGCTTTTCAAATCGTAATATTGGAATCCCGTACCAAGCGGCAAATTACCGCGAACCCCAATGATGATGAACTCTTCAGCCAATGGAGCAACCAAACCGAACATATTTCGTTCATTTGATCCTTTGCCGTGGAAGGTGAAGATCGTCGGATATTTCTTTCCTTGCTCTAGTTTAACCGGTAAGTGAACGTCATATTGATATTTCGGATTCATCTTAGTTTCCTCCATGCTGTAAGTTATTCACTGCGCTTGCTCATAATAAAACGGTCAACAGAGAACGGTGATCGATCGGCAACAACCAGATACAACGAGACCAAGATGAATCCAAGATCCAGCTCATAACCAGCCATTTGACCGTTACCAAGAAGTCCAGCCGATAATTTCGCGGTTATAATTGCACCGATGAGTATGATGACAAACAATCCTGCTACATAACGAGTAAACAACCCCAAGATCAACAATATACCGCCGATAAGTTCAAGCGCTGCAACAACATAAGCTAAAACTCCCGGAATGCCTATGGAACTGAACCAAGCTTCTACATTGCTTATTCCCTGAAACTTATCCACTCCGTGAAATATAAATATGATGCCCAACACCACACGCATGATTATGGAAACAAAAGCTGTTTTAGTCATTCTTTTTCCCTCCAAAAATATTAGTAATAGAAATATATTTTCTATAGGTGTAATTTAAAACGATTTACATTGACTTGTCAACACA
Organism: Paenibacillus sp. 01T424; assembly: GCF_056398745.1. NCBI lineage: Bacteria > Bacillati > Bacillota > Bacilli > Caryophanales > Paenibacillaceae > Paenibacillus > Paenibacillus sp. 01T424. The sequence continues at coordinate 100,932 of NZ_JBFTPZ010000018.1, forward strand.
AATATTGATAATATAAAATTAAATTTAGTATTACAAATATTCTAGAGGTGTGATTAGATGGATATTGGCTCCACTATACGAGCGATCCGGAAGCGAAAAAATATCACAATCGCTCAAATATGCGAAACAACCGGCCTGTCTCAAGGATTTATGAGTCAGGTTGAAACGAATAAGACCTCACCGTCCATCTCAACATTAGAAAGTATAGCTCAAGCACTTAAAGTGCCACTTGCCTACTTGCTTCTAAAGAAAGAAGAGCGAATGAGAATTGTTCGGAAAGACGAACGGACAATCACTACAAGCGGTTCAGAAAATCTAAAAGTCGAACACTTGAGTTCCACAAAAAACGTACGGATGATGATTATAGAGTTTCCTCCTGGTTCTACGACTGGCAATACTCCTCATGCTCATGAAGGCGAGGAGGTCCATGTGGTCATTAAAGGGAGAATTTACGCGGAACAAGGGGAAGATAAGGCTGAATTTGGAGAAGGTGATTCCTTTAGTTGGAATGCATGTACGCCACATTTAGTAAGAAATATAGGTGAAGATAAGGCAATCGTGCTGATCTCCATCTATAAAGAGAATGAAAATGAAAATGAGAATGGATAGGACCTCATCTAACTAAGCAAAAAACCCACAATCGAGCCAGATAGGCCGAATGTGGGTTTTTTCAATAACTTTTGAATACCTTTATTAGGTAAATTCGAAGCAGATGGAATTTCCAACGATTTTAGGCAACCGCAATCAGATGGAACCAAGAACTACTCCTAAATCTTATACGCCTTCATAGCCTTGCGGATTTCTTTCAAGCTAGGGCGTTTGCCGTACATGAGTACGCCGGTGCGGTAGATCTTAGCGGAGATGTAGACCGCCGCGTAGATCGAGACGAGCAAGATGCCGAAAGAGAGAAGCGTCTGCCACATCGGCACTTCCGTCAGCCCAAGGCGGAGCAGCATGACGAATGGCGAGAAGACCGGAATGTACGACGTCACCTTCACGAGCATGCTGTCCGGCGCGCTTATGCTAAAGATTGCGATGTAGAAGCCCGCCAGAGAGACGAATGTCAGCGGCATGACCGCTTGACCCAGGTCTTCCGTCCGGCTTACGATCGAACCGACCGCCGCATACAGCGTCGCGAACAGGAAGAAGCCCGTCAGGAAGAACAGCAGCGCGTAGATGAGCAGAATCGGATCAACGAGCGACAAGTCGATGTCGAGATTGCCTAATGCCCCTTTGTTATGCGGCATGGATATGTTCGTCAGAATGACGGCTAAGTAGAATGTGACCTGCACAATGACGACGACGAACATGCCGAATATTTTGCCGAACATTTGCTTCAGCGGCGATACGCTCGTAATGAGGATTTCCATGACGCGCGAGCTTTTCTCCGCCGTAATCTCCGACGCGATCATGTTGCCGGAGGTCATGATTGCCATGAACAGGAAGATAATCATGACATAGATGACGCCCATGTTGACGCCTTGCTCCGCCGGTGTTCTGCCCGTGTTGCCGCTGCCCGAACCCTCGCCGGTATAAATCTGAACGGTGCCGATCTTGATCGGAGCCGATAGCTGCGCCATTTGCTCTGCCGAAAGGCCTGCATCTTGGAGCACGTTCGTTTGGCGAATTTGCAAAAGCGCTCCCTGTATTGATTCCGTCATGCCGAATTCCATCAGCTTCTCGGACTTGTAAGTCATTTCCGGGAAACCGCTGTCCGTCATATCGCCGAACTCAAGGTAGCCTTTGATTTCCCCTTCATCGATAGCTTTTTTCAGCTGCTTCTCGTTTGCCGAGGCATCGCCTTTGTCCTCAAGAGGAACCATCACGATGTTCGAATTTTCTTGTTTCTCGTAGTACGCCTTCAAGCTGTCGCCTGTTGCCGTGCCGCTCGCCGCTTGTTCGCTCTGCGACTGGATATAGCCGATATTTGTTACTTTGTCGCCTTTATCAAACTGTGCAATGATATAAGGAAGATTAATGCCGATGCTGATAATTAACGCGATAATCAACGTAGTAATTACGAAAGCTTTGCCTTTGACCTTATTCCGGATCGTAAACCCTACTACCGTCCAGAAACTATTCATGACGATCACCCACCATTCGGATAAAGATTTCATTTAGCGTCGGTTCCTTAATTTCGAAATGATTCACGTTCGCCTGCTCCATCGCCAAACGCAGAATGTCAGCACCCGCCGCTTCGTAGGAGATCGCAATGTCGTAGCCGCGCTCCGTGCGTGTGACGCCGGTTACGCCAGCCAGCCGATCGAGTCCGCTAATTTCTTTGTCAGTGCCAAGGATGACACGTTCTCTCGGAAATTGTTTTTTTATTTCCTTCAAGCTGCCCTTCAAGACCGTGTTCGATCGATGCAAAATCGTAATGTTGCGGCACAGCTCCTCGACATGCTCCATCCGGTGCGTCGAGAACAGGATGCTCGAGCCGGAGTCGCGCAGCTCCTTCACCGTCGACTTCAACAATTCGACGTTGACGGGGTCAAGTCCGCTGAACGCTTCGTCCATGACGACGATGCGTGGTTTGTGGTTGACAGCCGCGATGAATTGAATCTTCTGCTGGTTCCCCTTCGACAGCTCTTCGACCTTCTTGTTGTAATATTCCGGCACCTCGAACCTCTCCAGCCACTGCTTAAGGTTGCGGTCGGCATCCGCTTTCGACATTCCTCTGAGCTGCGACAGATAGATGATCTGATCGCTGACCTTCACCTTCGGATACAGCCCGCGCTCCTCCGGCAAATACCCGAGCAGGCTAAGTTGCTCATTGCTGTAAGGCTTTCCGTTGTAGAGAATCCGCCCTTCGTCCGGATAGATCAAGCCGAGCACCATCCGCATCGTCGTTGTTTTGCCGGCGCCGTTGGCCCCGAGCAGGCCGTAAATCTCGCCCTCGCTTACCTCCAAGCTAATTTCGTTTACTGCTGTTTTATCCCCGTATTGCTTAACTACCTTTTCTACTATTAATGGATTCATTTCATTACTCCCCTCTACTAGTTCATTCTTGTATTTAATCTATCTTGTGTAAGCAAAGCATTCATAATCTCATCCAGCTCAAGTGCCTGCCTGCTTACAATCTGATAGCCTTCCTCAGCACACCATKCTTCAGCTTCTGCAGCCTGATTTGTCGCAATTCGATAGGTCGTTCCACCTGCATGCTCAACAACGGTTTGACCTGGGATTAACGCTGCTTTCTTCGGAGTCAGATCCGCTCCACTTACAAATAACGTAAACCAACTGCTGAATAGCTCATCCTTCTCGTACATGCCAAGCACTCTGCCTTGAGCCATAAATATGATAAAATCAGCAAGTCGTTTCACCTCTTCTATGATATGGGAGGTCATAAGAATGGTACGATCTCCTCGATCCATGTACCGATGAAGCACCTCAATCATCGTTTTCCATGCAAGCGGATCAAGCCCTGAGGAAGGCTCGTCGAGCAGGAGCAGCTCCGGATTATGTGTTAGGGCTAGTGCAAATTCAAATTTGCGGCGCATCCCCTTCGACATTTTGCCTAGCAGCTGATTATCATCGACCTCAAGAATGCGAAGCAGCTCCCGATAACGATTCACATCCCATTTGTCATACCAGAAACGATGAAACTCAGCTTTCTCCGTCCCCTTCATGTTGTCCTCATGCGAGGAGGATTGATCATGCAGGTAACCAATTCGTTTTTTAACCTCTGTGCTGAGACCATTCTCCACTTGCTCTCCAAGCAGCTGAATGGTGCCCTCATCCGCTTTATCCAGATCAAGCATTAAGCGAAAGGTGGAGCTCTTACCGCATCCGTTCGGCCCAACAATGGCAGTGATGTAACCCTGTGGAATACTCATATGGACCGGCCCTAGTTTGAAGCTCGCACGATTTTGCACAACGCCGTTTAATTGTATCGCCATCGTCTCATTCATCATATGTCCCATCCTTTAATCAAAATGCTTACTCATCGCTTCTTTAAACATCTTCTGCAGCTCTTCCTCTGTGCACTGAACCCGCTTGCCGGCTACAACTGCCAGCTCTAGCGCTTCAATAACAGAAGCAAGACGATGCCGGTCACGTTCCTGATCACCAACCTGTGCCACATAAGTGCCAGTTCCTTGCCTTGTTCGGAGCAGCCCTTCCGCTTCCAAATCGTTATATACTCTTTTTACTGTAATCACGCTGCACTTAACGGTTTGGGCAAGCTCGCGTATCGATGGCAGCAGCATCCCTTCCGAAAGTTGACCGCTGACGATTAATGCTCGCAATTGTACTTCGATCTGATGATAAAGCGGCTCTGCACTTTGTTCATTAATTTGGATCGGCAGCCGCATGAGGTTCACCTTCTTCCATTCTCAAATATCTATGCTCTGTAGGTTCTTTTCTCCAGCCGATTTTCAATTCGTTTAACGCCGAGGAACACAGCAGCAACACCAATAGTTACGGTTATGATTGGCAGCCACCAACTGCCGTTCTCGATTGCATGCAGCGAACTTGAAACAATATTTCCAATATCCAGAAAGGCTAGACTGATTGAAAAGATAAGCAGAAAAGCGAGATAAGTGATGTTGAAGAAAAAATATGTTTTTCCTGAATGCCCCAACTCCCAGTATACATAACCAGTCCCCATTGTCAGTGAATAGCCAAACCAGCTTGCTCCATATAACACGAAGCTTAAGGCTGAAATATCAACGCCCATATTCCGTGCAATGATAAATTGCAATAAGAAGAAAACAAGTTGAGCAGCAAACAATACGATAGCCAGCTGAATGATTCTCCCTAGTGCAATTTGTTTCGATGAAATCGGCAGCGTTCTCCATTGTGCGATCTTCCTCGTATAGGAATTCTCTTTCCAGGAACGCATCATTGTCTTATTAGCAATGAACCCTAGAACAGGCAGAATCGAAAGGTAAATGAAATCGAGTGACCAGTTTCCGAATGGGCCATTTTCCCCTATGAAGCCATCCCGCATTAAAGGAACGGTGAATAACAATAGATATCCGATAAAAAATAATGTAAAAAGACTTTTCCAACGATCTTTAGCCAGCTCATGCTTCGCTAAATACCATGCACCCTTCCATAACCCCACAGCATTTGCTCCCTTCAATCGCTTAGCGAATATACTGTATATATCCTTATACACAGTATATTCAGTGTATACACAGTTGTCAAGTACTTCCATAAAAAGATTTTTGGAGGAGAATTCCCTTCTACGGTAAATACTCCTGCACAATGGCAATCCCCCTATTTACAAGCCAATCACTTCTGCATAAACATAAAAAAAGCCATGTTCTCAAAAGAGTAGTCTCTTTTGAAAACATGGCTTACACATTGTCGTTCTATCCGAAAATAGCATCAATAACGGGTTTCGTATGGCCGCCTGGGTACATAAGGTAAAGCAATACGTACACCGCTGTGCCTGTAATAGCTGTAATAAACCAAACCACTGAAGTTACTTTACCCCATTTGCGATGTTTGGCAAATTTCTTCTTATAACCAAGCGTTAGTGTTGTAATTCCGAATGCGCCGCCAACTGTAGCAAGCACGATATGAAACAATAAGAAGACAAAATAGTAAGGCTTTAAGCTGTCTGGGCCGCCCCAGATTGTATTTCCCACGAAAATCGAACGCGATACATATACGATAAAGAAGATCGTTGCTGACACTGCTGCATAGAACATAACCTTCTGATGCTCCGCCAGCCTGCGCTTAATCGCGAGCCTCCAGCCTACGGCTACCAGCACCGCACTAAGCACGATGAAGAAAGTACTGATTGTCGGTACAATATTATATTTGTCCACTTTTACCCCACCTAATGTTCGTTAAATAATTGGTATTAAGCTGTTCCTGTATTCGTATTCGGCAATTCATCGTCCTTATGCTCACGCTTGAACCATTGCTTGAATATATACGCCAATATAATGCCATACATAATTTCCTGCACGAACTTCATGACGATTCCGCCAAGCTGCTGGTCTTCAACTACGTCCATAATATTAAAAAATTGCGGACCGCTAAAGCTCTCCAGCAAACGACTCGGATCACCCGATACACAGTACCCCATCGCTGTAACCCAAACATTAGGATCGCTATAAATCGCATACATAGACGTTTTGGCAAAAATAATTAAAGCACAAGCTGGTGTCAGAAGCATGCCGTTCGCAAACACATAAGCCATTCTCTTCACATCGCTAAGTCTGCTCCACTCCGGAACAGGTGAGGCAATCTGCCACCACATCATAAACGACGTTACAAGCAAAATAAAATAATAAAGACGATGCACAGAGAAGTGCGTCATCACATAGTCATGGACAATTGGGACATGATAAACCGAGAACAAAATATTAAACAACAAAAGACAAATAATAGGATGCATCATGAAGCTCAGTTTTTTCCAAAACGGAGCGGAGAACATTTTTCGCCATAAGAAGCTTGGAACTCCAAGCAATACTAGCGGCGGTACAACTAAATAAGATACTGACATATTGACCATATGAAATGTAAACATAAGGTGACCTAATAGATTTAAAGGTCCTCCGTGAACCATATAAAACATAATTGCAGCCGAAACAAACATAAACTTCTGAAGCTTTGTCGCTGCATCAGCCTCAGGAGCATTCTTCTCACGCCATGGTCCAATTAAGTAGTAATATAGAATGACAATTGCGGCCATTCCGAATAGAAACATGGGGGTCCACAATTCCTCGAAGCGAAAATATTGTAAGCCAAGCATCGTGGAAACTCCTTTCAATTACGCTAGCTTTTTTACAAAAGAGGAGGGACCCAAGCCTCGGGACCCTCCTCTCCTCCAATAGTTAAATCGGTTACCACCAAGCCCAGTATTCAGCCATAATGACACATGTGAAGACGATGAATACACCAGTCAAAATCCCAATAATTGCGAAAGTATGACCACGGTCTTTCATGTGCATCCAGAATGCCATTTGTACGAACACTTGCAATACCGCTAAGCCGATCAAAATGATGTAGATAAAATCTTTGTTGATTTCTCCGCTTATTACAGTCGCGAATGCGATGAACGTAAGCAAGATCGAGAAAATAAACGCGATAATATGCTTCTTAGGTCCTTCGACCTTATGACGCTTGGGGCTTTCCTCAGTGGCTGTATGATTGCTTGCCATGGATTAAACCACCTTTCCCATCAAGTAAACGACGGTGAAAATGAATACCCATACAACATCGATAAAGTGCCAGTACATACCAGCTACATATACCTTAGGTGCTGTTACTACAGTCAATCCTTTTCTTGCTAATTGAATAATAATCAATGTGATCCATGTAATACCGAAAGCAACGTGTGCTCCGTGGAAACCTACCAGCGTATAGAACGAGGAGCTGAATGCGCTCGTTGTAAAGCCGTGGCCTTCATGTACATAATGATAGAACTCATAAATTTCAAGAGCAAGGAAACCTGCGCCAAGTATGACCGTAATAATCAGCCAATTAATTAACGCCTTCACTCTGTTTGTATGCAGCGCATGAACAGCGAACACGCTTGTTAAGCTTGACGTAAGCAAAAGTGCTGTCGCAAGCGCAACGAGTGGAAGCTGGAACAATTCATGTGCTGGCGGTCCATCAAGGACTTGATTCCGTAGTGCTAGGAACGCTGAGAACAACGTTCCGAACAATACAGTTTCTCCGCCAAGGAAAAGCCAAAAGCCTAATACTTTATTGCGTCCCTCGAGGGTCGCCTTTTCGGGCTCATGAGGCAATTGCCCCTCTACATGCGAATGCGCACTCATGCTTTACCCCCCATATCTCTAAGGATTTCTTCTTCTTCAATGTGGAAGCCGTGATCATCGATTACGGAACGAAGGAACATGCAACCGAACAAGATCAGCAAACCAACAATACCGAGAGCATAACCTGATTTGAATGATCCAAACAAGTTGCCCCAATCTTTAGCGTACATGAAACCTAAACCTGCGATAAACAATCCAAATCCCATGAAGAAAGGCAGGATCGAAGGAGAAGGCATATGAATTGGACCAATTGGCTCCGCAGGCGTCATGCCTTTGTGACCGTCCGTTTTTTCTTTCCAGTATGCATCATAGCCGCGTACAAGCGGTGTTTGAGCAAAGTTGTATTCAGGAGGTGGAGATGGAATCGTCCACTCTAGAGTACGACCGTCTTCCCATGGATCAGCTGGTGCATTTTGTGGTTTGAAAGCTGTGATAACAACGTTCAGCAAGAAGAAAATTGTACCAAAGCCCATCAAGAATGCGCCTACTGTACTGATCATGTTCATTTCGTTGAAACCAAGACCGTCGAGATATGTCCAAATACGACGAGGCATACCTAGCAAGCCAAGGAAATGTTGAATAAAGAATGTTAAGTGGAAGCCAATAAAGAATGTCCAGAACGTCAATTTACCAAGTGTTTCATTCAGCATGCGTCCGAACATTTTTGGCCACCAGTAGTGAAGGCCTGAGAAAATACCCAGTACCAAACCACCTACGATAACATAGTGGAAATGCGCTACGACAAAATAAGAATCATGATATTGGAAGTCAGCAGGTGCTGCTGCCAGCATGACGCCGGTAACGCCGCCCATTACGAAGGTTGGTATAAATCCGACAGCGAACAAGTTAGCTGTCGTGAATTTAATGGAACCGCCCCACATCGTAAATAGCCAGTTGAAAATTTTGATACCTGTTGGAACCGCGATAAGCATCGTTGCAATGGAGAACAGCGCATTCGCAACTGGTCCTAGACCAACCGTGAACATGTGATGCGCCCAAACCATGAAGCCCAAGAAGCCGATCAGGATTGTAGCGAATACCATCGAGCTGTAACCGAACAAACGCTTACGTGAGAATGTACTTATTACCTCGGAAATAACGCCGAAGGCCGGCAAGATGAGGATATAAACCTCAGGATGCCCGAATATCCAGAAAATATGCTCCCATAGGACCGCGTTACCGCCGCCTGAAGGATCAAAGAAATTTGCATCAAACAATCTGTCGAACATGAGTGCCGCTAGACCAACTGCCAAAGCAGGGAATGCGAACAGGATTAGCGCCGAAGTAATGAACGCTGCCCATGTGAACATCGGCATACGCATGAACGTCATGCCTGGAGCACGCATGTTAATAATCGTTACGAGGAAGTTAATACCCCCGATAAGTGTTCCGATACCCGCTATTTGCAAACCTAGTACATAATAGTCAACGCCGTGATCGCCGTTATAGGTCGTCCCCGCGAGCGGTGCATATGATGTCCAGCCTGCATCTGGAGCGCCGCCAGTAAACCAGCTCACGTTAAGCAAAATACCGCCGAACAAGAATGTCCAGAAGCCTAATGAGTTAACGAAAGGGAAAGCTACGTCGCGCGCGCCGATTTGAAGCGGTATAACCGCATTCATTAAGGCGAATAAAAGCGGCATCGCTGCAAGGAAGATCATCGTCGTTCCGTGCATGGTTAAAAGCTCATTATATGTATCCGCGCTAACAAAGTTATTTAGCGGCTTCCACAATTGAACCCGAATCAAAATCGCTTCCAAACCACCGACAAGGAAGAAAAAACCGCCGGCAATCATATACAATATTCCGATTTTTTTATGGTCAACCGTAGTCAGCCAGTCCATTAGACCGCTGTAACGTTTGACCTTATGCGTATGCGCATGAGCCAAAGTAGGTACCTCCTTCAATCACCGATAAATTATTGTTCGTAGTTAAGCTTCAATTCAGATAAGTATTTAGCAATACCTTCAATCTCTTGTTCAGTCAAATCTTCGATTTTACCCATTTGGTTGCCCGGTTTAACTTCGTCCGGGTTTTTGATCCAACGGTGCAAGTTGTCGTATACTGAACCTTCATTGGAATATTGCGGATCATCGGTGTTAACAAGTATACCCCCGACAGTCTCACGGCTTCCGATACCTGTCAAGTTAGGATAAGCAGGTCCGCCCAAATCACCCACTGCGTGGCAAGATAGACATTTGCTTTCAAATGCTTTAGCAATTGCCGGATCGCTTGGAAGCGCTACAGGTTCTTTAAGTGCAGCTACCCAACGATCAAATGACGACTCGTCCACTGATTTAACTTTAAAGTCCATCAAACCATGTGAAGGTCCGCAAAGCTCAGCACATTTACCCAGGTAAACGCCTTCTTTTGGTGCAGAGAAGTACATTTTATTTACGTTTGCACCAGGGTTGGTATCGATTTTCCCAGCAAGCGATGGAATCCAGAATGAGTGAAGCACATCTGCGGATTTCGCTGTGATGGAGATCGTTTTACCTTTTGGAATAATAAGCTCTTGTGCTGTCTTGATTCCGTAAGCTGGGTATTCAAACTCCCACCAGTATTGGTGTGAAGTAACGATGACCTGAACCGCTTCCGGATCTTTGCTGTAGTCTTTAGCAAGATTAAATACGGATTGAACGGTTGGTACACCCAAAATGATAAGCATGATGATTGGAATTACTGTCCAAATAATCTCAAGCTTATGATTTCCTTCCACCTGCTTAGGAATTGTTTTGTCTCCCGGACGTCTGCGGAAACGAATAATTACAAACAAAGAAATCGCAAATACGGCAACAATCACGATCAACATGATTCCTATTGCCAGCTTCATCAGCCCGAATTGTTCTTCCGCTACAGGTCCCTGAGGATTCAGCGTCGACAAATCGCTCCGCCCGCAAGCCGCTAGTACTAGCACCATCATGGCCATAAGCGGCGCAAGCCGTTTTACAAATCGCCACCGTTTCATCATTAATCAACCCCACTTTTGACGTTTTCGCAGCTGCCTAATTTTCACGTGGCATACGGCTGGCTGCGTGTTTCACAGATGTTATTACAACTCCTGCAACTTAAATCACTTTATTAAATATAAAGTTGAAGCCCCTATTTGTCAATGTTCCACAGAGAGTTCACAAATTGTTCTCAAAGCTGTCAAATTCGCATCATTACTGCGTTTTTTCGCATGATAAACTGTCTTGTTTAGCCCGTCTGCATGGCATTCTCTCTATCCTACATTGTGCACCAAACCCATGGTCAATTATGTATGCTTGCAAAAACGTATAATTACGGAGCCACGGCAAAAACTAAAGTCATTATCGTATGAATGGGGGTCCGTTCTTTATGGTTAAACGAATTGCCGCATTGCTGTTGTCGGCAGTCATGATAACAACTTCAGCCGGCTGTGCCTACAAACAGTATGCTCAGCAAAGCGACACCGATTATGGAAGCCGTCAAGCTAACGATCCGAAGATGCTCGGCGGCAGAGCTTATGGGCCGACTACGAACAATGCTGACCAGCATAATAATTCATTTTTTGAATACAGCTCCGTCATCTCACGCAAAGTAACTGATCTAAACGGCATAGCTTCCGCAATCGTTATGCTGACAGACAAAAATGCTTATGTCGGTTTAATGCTTGATTGGACCGCAGTTGGTACTCGGAATTCAGGCGGCAAAAGCGAGCAAGACAATACAGGTACTAGTGATGGCGTATATAACCATGATACAGGCAGTCCGTATGGCAACAGCAAGATCCTTGTATCACCGTACAACTCCTATTTCTCAGTCAACGATGTTAATGATTTGTCGGATGAACTTAAGCAGACTGTCGCTCTTAGAGTTCGCGAGCTGGCTCCAGCTGTACAAGAAGTTCATATTTCAGCCAATATGGAGTTCGTAAATTACTTCAACGATTTTGCCAAGGAAGCATGGGGCGGACGATCCTTAATGCCACATATCGATAAATTCAATACCGTAGTGAAATATCATTTTGCCGGTGGAAAGGATATGCCCCCTCCTATTACACAACCGGGCACCTATAGCCCCTCCGAGACCCAAATGAATCATTAAAAAAAAATCGCTTCTATTATATATATAGCAAAAAGGCACTTCTCTCGAAGAGCCTTTTTGTTATTTCTATCATTTTGCTTTTTAACGCATCGGAGCAAAGCCGCTGATTTCTGCCAAGATTGCTTCAGTTTGTGATAGCAGCTCATCTGACAGTTCAATGTCTACTGACTTTATGTTTTCTTCGATTTGAGCCGGTCGGCTCGAACCGATAATAGCTGAGCTCACATTCGGCTGGCGAAGCACCCATGCTAATGCAAATTGTGACAATGATGCTCCAATCGTTGCAGCCAGCTGCTCCAGCTTCTCTGCAACCTGCAGTACATCTTCTCGCAAATAACTGTTAATGATGCCATTTGTCTTATCATTTGCAGCACGACTGCCTGCCGGCACGGCTTGGCCTGGCTTGTACTTACCTGTTAAAATCCCTTGTGCAAGCGGTGAGAAAACAACCTGCCCCATGCCTTCTTGCTCACAAGCTTCGATAACGCCCCGTTCAATATACCGCTCAAACATATTGTAAATCGGTTGATTCGAAATAAGCTTCCGGAGGTTAAGACGTTTCCCTATCGCTGCAGCATCCGTAATTTGTGCAGCTGTCCACTCGCTGACCCCTGCATAAAGCACCTTCCCTTGTGCCATCAAATCATCGAGTGCCCGCAAAGTTTCCTCAACCGGCGTTTCCGAATCAAAGCGGTGGCATTGATAAAGATCTATATAATCAGTACCCAAACGCTTCAAGCTTGCATCACATTGCTCGACGATATGTTTTCTAGAAAGACCGCGATCATTTGGTCCTGAGCCCATTGGGAAAAACAGCTTTGTTGCGAGAACATAACTGCTGCGTGTATACCCTTTTAAGGCATCTCCCATTACTTTTTCGGCTTCCCCATTATTGTAAGCGTTAGCAGTATCAAAAAAATTAATGCCAGCCTCATAAGCTTTATGTATACATTCCTTAGCGGTTTCCGCTTCTGTTGCCGTGCCGTAGGTGAGCCAGCTTCCAAGTCCAATTTCACTTACTTTTAAACCGCTGTTGCCAAGTCTTCTATACTTCATCCCAAAACACCCCTCTTAATCGATTTACTCCGCTCTTCATCTGTAGTCTATAGTACAACGTTCTATTATTAAAGTAGTGAATGTTTTTTCACTTTATTATCTTTAATATACATACTATACTATTGGTAGCATATAGCAGAGAGGGGAATTGTCGATGAGTGCACATAATTACATTCCGAAGGAACCGCTCCATATCGAATGCAATATTGAGAAGACATTAGATGTGATCGGCGGTAAATGGGCTTTTTTAGTGCTGAGAGAACTGTTTTGCGGCACCAAAAGATTCGGAGAAATACAGAGGCTTATTCCGGCGGTTAGTCCTCGTGCATTAACAAGCACGCTCCGTCATCTCGAGGATAAGGGCGTGCTTGAACGCAAGGTTTTTCCAACCGTGCCTGTTACCGTCGAATACACACTGACACCTAAGGGCGAGGACTTGCATCATATTTTAAAAGAAATGAAGCTTTGGTCGGCTAGATGGACATAGGCTAATGCTTCAACAGCTGATCAGGCAGTGACTTTGTGCTTGCTTGAAAGCGATCAATTGCAGTCTGATAAACGCGTCGATCGCTTTCATTACGAGACAAGCGTTCAAGTCGAATCAACTCCGCCTCAAACTGCTCAATCAACATAATGACACGATCCTTGGGTTTGGATTGTTGACTATTTTGCGGCTGCTTGCTCTCTTCGCCGGTATCGATAAGCAGCTCGCCATTGCTGTCAATTTGGGCAAAAAACACTTCTGATTCCTTCACATTTCGCTTTTCCAGCTCCTGCAGCAGCCATTGTCGGTCATGGCCTAAGTTTGTGAGCACTTCATCCTGTATTTCCCCGTCCATCAATACGGTCATTGCCTCTCGCTCATTCGGCACCTGCCAGCCAAGCGTATCCGGCGTTAAAGGCTGATAGGCTTTCTTCAACAGCACATTGACTTCACCGCTTGATTCCATAACAGCAAACTCCACGTCGGCTACACGGTATACATCCTTTTTGCGCAATTGCTCGAGCATCTCATCCAAGGTCAACCGTTCCTTGTGCAAGCTTTCTTTGAGCAGCTGGCCATCTTTAATTAGCACAGTACCTTTTCCGTCAATAAAGTCACGAGCCTTCTTGCTTTTTATGGTCAAAAATTCCATTCCGACCGACACACTAACCCAAACCGCTAATGATACCAGTCCCAAAAACCATAAATTGTCGAGATCAAGCGAGATATATGCGGCAATATTACCGATAGATATACCTGTTATGTACTCGAACAGCGACAGCTGAGAAATTTGGCGTTTTCCCAAAACCTTCGTAAGCGCAAATAAAATAGTGATGGCCGCTAACGTTCGCAGTACAATTTCAATCCAACTTGGCATTTTACTTCCCCCTTCCATTTCTAGAGTATCCAGAAAGGAAAAAGTCATTCGCTGTAATTTGTTGTTGCATTTAAATATAATATGTAGTATGATAATGGGAATGTATAATATTTAACCCCATAACATCCCCAGTAAGATTCAATGATTTCCTCAGATTTTGATTTCTTTGCTGTTAATTCCAAACCTGTTACGTGATGTATTTCTGATTCACACTGGCGCGGTCATCGGAGCCGCGAGGACGGAAGAGAGGTAGGGCTTTCGTTGTTTTAGGATGCGAGTTTAAGACAACTTGGTACACATGCTGTTTGCTGTTAACAAGGGGACCCAGTACGGCCTTTCTTATAAGAAGAAGAGGTCCGGTTAAATATATGATACAAACAAGGGCTGTCCGGCTAGCGCATTTATGTGCTACCTGGGCAGCCCTATCCAATTTTTTAACCTTTAATTATTCATTAGGACAACCGCTTGCTGCAAAATGACCCGAACGATTCACTTTTGTCGCGAGATACCTCTCATTATGCTCCGATCGATCTCCCCAAAGCGGAATACGATTTTTCACATCAAGTCCCGCCGCCTGCATTGCATCCAGCTTCTTCGGATTATTCGTAATGAGCGACACTGGTTTCTCACGAAGTGCTTTCAATACGAGTATCGCATCACTATAACTGCGAGCGTCATCCACAAAGCCAAGCTCCTCATTCGCCTCTACGGTGTCATAACCCTTCTCTTGCAGTAAATAAGCCATCGCTTTGCTAAACAAACCGATTCCTCTTCCTTCATGATTGGCCAAATAAAACAATGCGCCTGTACCCTTTTCCACAATCATGTGCATTGATTCATGCAGCTGATAACCGCAATCACAACGTTTGCTGCCAAAAATATCGCCCGTATGACAAATGCTGTGCATTCGAATCCACGCCTCATCTGCCTGTTCGAAATCGCCATACACCAGCACGCTTGATTGCTGCATTTCTGCTAAATTAATCGACGAAAGCTTCTTGATGATTTGCTCCGCATCGTCAAGCTGCTCTTTGCAGAGCAGCCAACAATACCATTGAAAAATTGCCTCGCCTTCATCAAGCTTCACCGGAAGTTGAATGGGACCGACTAAATAAATACTGCCGTGATCGCTTTCAATCACTTTTATCTTCTGATCAACTATAGATACTGCTTCTTTAAACATATCGCAATGCTCCTGACCTGTTCATAGTCTTTGTTTCGACTATTATGTTCGGTAAGTACATTAGCTATGCTAAGTGCAGTTCGCAGCATTGGAATGTCGCCTATAGAACCGGGATCATTCCTTTGTTTAACTCTCGGTAGGTTTCAATAGGAAGCTTCGGTTCACGCTCGAAGGACAGCAAGCCATTTTTCTCCTGCTCAACATCCGTTAACTGCGTATAACAATAACCTTGCAGTCCGCCAGCTGCTATAATCGGACGCATCACGGCAACTAAACGGTTCAAGAAGTCCTGATCGTCTCTAGCCGAAGAATACCCCCAACCTACTTCATTATCCTTAATATACGAAATACCGCCGAACTCCGATAACTGCACCGGCTCGCCATTATAAGTGAACCCAGGCACAAGTATTTTTCTGCCTTGAGGATCACATTTGACGGACATTTCAGGCGTTGCATATCTACTTGCCAGTATCTGTTCATTGCTTTCGTAATCATGAACCGTGTAAATATCAGATTTCACATGCTCCCAGCCGTCATTTGAGATAACAGGTCTTGTATCGTCGAGAGATTTGGTCAAATAATAAAGAGTAGAGGCATGGTGCTGCTGCCTTTTGTCTATTAATATATTTGGCGTTCCCCAGCTTTCATTAAGCGGAACCCACACGACGATACAAGGATGATTGTAATCACGGTGAACAGCCTCTTGCCATTCATTCATGATACGCGTCACGTATTGTTCGGAGTATTGATACGCATTGGCCATCTCGCCCCAAACGAGCAGTCCTAGCTTATCGCACCAATACAAATAACGCGGGTCTTCTATTTTTTGATGTTTTCTCGCCCCATTGAACCCCATTTGCTTGGTCAGCTCGACGTCCGTACGGAGCATTTCATCGCTTGGAGCTGTTAGCACACCACCTGGAAAATAACCTTGATCCAAAATTAGCTTCATATAATAAGGGCGATTGTTTAAGCAAATAACGCCATCCTCAATGGATATCTTTCTCATACCGAAATAGCTTTTGACATGATCCAATTCTCGTTCTCCATCAAGCAGCATAAATTCAACATCATACAAGTTTGGCTTCTCCGGTGACCACCAGCGGCCAAGCCCATGATCATTAAAATCATGAAGCTTGATAGAGACCTCCTCTTCCTGCTCCATAACACGAATAACATCCTCAGCGATTAATTCACCTTCAAACGATATTTTAATGCTAAGTCGCAAGCCATTATATAATTCCGTTCCCTTAATAAAGCTGCGAATATGAATTTTATTATGATCGATATCCGGCGTCAATCTCACTCGGCTCACATATGCTTGATTAACAGCCTCCATCCAAACCGTTTGCCAAATCCCAGTCGTTCGCGTGTAGAAAACTTGCTCTGACTGCTCCTTCCAATACTGCTTCCCTCTAGGCAGCGTGACGTCTTTACTATAATCTTGAGCACGCACGACTATGCTATTGGGGCCTATTGCATTCAACACAGCAGTAATATCCGCATGAAATGGGGTGTGGCCTCCCTCATGACTTGCTACTAAATGTCCATTTACCCATACCTTTGCTTCATAATCAACAGCACCGAAATGGAGAATGATTCGTTTCCCTGCATACTCCGTTGGAACCTCAATACTTTTACGATACCATACGATATCGTGAAACGATTTTTCATTAATGCCGCTTAACTCGCTTTGGTAACAAAATGGCACCTGAATCTTGCGATCAAACTGTTTTCTCTCGAACCATTTATTATCACAACCTGCGTTTGAGTCGTCATACTCAAATTCCCATTCCCCGTTCAGGTTTAACCAGGATGATCGCTCAAATTGCGGTCTTGGATATTCATTTCGTATTGCATCCATCATGTTCCCACTCCAGTCCTATTGCTTATGCTTATATATTATTTTTTTAGCGGATTTATCATTAAATGGTTGAACAACATTGTTGAACGTTCTGACCGAATGCCTACCTTGCCATGCAAAAATGGATAAGGGTCCGTATAATTAATAACTGGAGTTGAGCCATCCCCCAGAAATAATTGTATGTTCCCGTCTTTTGCAACAACTCTGAACGAATAGGCTTTACCAGTTTCCAATTCTGCGGTTTCACTAGCTACTAAATTGGAATCATAGTTCATCCGATTCAAAGTTAGCTGCGAAGAAGAAATGCCGATGTAATAGCCCATGACTGCATCCCTAACCTGAGCCGGATGGTAGGATTCATTGGAAGCTCGAACAAAAACGCCTCCGATATCCGTTTCTGCATTCAACTGCACATCAAACGTCAGCTCATAATTGTCCCAATTGTCACTGCCCGCAAACAACATGTCATCATCTATGCCGCTGCCGCTATAATCATCCTCCGATTGTCCAAACAGCCCCATTCCCGTTTGAGAGGATAATGAATGGAACGGCTGCTCCTTATCCAGCAGGTCTATAGCAAACAGCTCAAAGGAATGCATTTCCACTGGTCCAGCTTTCAGCTCTATCTTAAGCTCATGAAAACCTGCCGCAATTTCGATTGTTCCAATTCGAACCTTCGCTGTACCTTCTACAAAGGCTGGGTCATCGGCTTTGATCTTCGTCTTCACGGCTTCGCCGCCGTCAATTGACCATTCCAAGACAACATCCTTCTCCGGCTTTTTAAGCGTTAAGCCGATCCCGTATTTCGCATGATCCTTCACATTCAGCTTGTATTTCAACCAGTCACCGCCTTGCAGCAGGCTCACGGAATAACTGCCGTCATCCAGCTTGCGAATCGGTACACCGTCTGCTTTCCTAAAATCACTGGTCTCGGATGACTTCTGCTCCAAATGAAAGCCGCGATCAGCTTCCTTCAAATAATGAACCGACTCAATTGCCCCAGGCACAGGCTTATAGGCCTCAAAATCACTGCTGCCGCCTGCTTCATTCGTAAAGGCTGTATATTCATAAATTGGCTGCGACTGATTGGCGATATAGCCAATTTTCCCGCCGCTCGGCTTAGCTGTATGCTCCTCTATCTTTTTCATTCCATCGAAGAAGACAAGAACGCTGTCATCACGCTGCTCAACACGAATCGTATGCAGCTTCGAGTAATCAAATTCACTAGGAAGCAGTGCTTGTGCAAGCTGTTTCTCTGATCCATTTTGAACCGTTACATACCCAATCTCATGTTTGCCTGGCCACAGCTTAATTGCTGAATAATTAGCTTCATCTGCATAAGAGAATACTGCTGCAATCGTACCGCTATCCACTGCACTGTCCGAAAAATTCAATCGGAAGTTATATTCCGCAATAAAGGCATCTTCCGTCGAAAGTTTACTCAGTACCTTTTGTTCAGCCGCGGACGATGATTTATCCCATTGTTCTGAAGAAATGCCGTCAGTGAGCCAGCTATATAATGAAGGCATTGCTGGCGCAGGCTGCATATGATCATGAGATGGACCAAAAACAACCAGCTTATCACCGTTATAGGCAAGTCGATCAATGTTCAATTCACGTACTGGCGGGCCTTCAGAAGAATGTCCAACCAGATTATGATAAGTAAAATAATAAGAGTCCATATCCGGCCCAAGCACTGTTGCACTATGGCCAAGCCCTTTAAATTCATCCTTTACGCTGATGACGATCGGATTGTTTGCAGGAATCGTATAATCGCCGAAAGGCCCATCCTTGGATACTGCGTAGTTCACCCGATAACCGTTGCTAAATACGTGATTGCCCGTATACGTCATATAGTAAAGGCCATTTCTCTTCCAGATCATTGAACCTTCTGTCCAATGTCCAAGAAATGCATTAGTCGTTACGCCAACATCAATCGTTAATGGATCTGGCATTTCATGCGCAACGATGCCTTGCGTGCCTGCATTCGTAAAATACCATTTCCCGTCATCGTCAATAAAAACAGAGCCATCGATAGAATTTCCGAGATTTTCGGTTTTGACGACGAAAGGGCCCGTTGGGCTGTCGCTTTGCAGCACATAATGCCCTTGGCCTGCCGGGGATGTATATAAATAGAAGCTGCCATTCCAGTAAAAAACCTCAGGTGCATAAGCCCCAGTCGTAATGAGATCTTCAGTAACTAGACCTTCATATTTCCAATCCACTAAATTTTCGGAGCTCCAAGCTTTAATGCCCGGACGAAAGTCCTTTGTACTGCAATACAAATAAAACCTACCGTTGTAACGCATGATGAAAGGATCACCGATCCCGTAATCCTCCCACTCTTGCTCCAGCTTCAACGAATTTGTATACAATTTAGCATCCTCCTTCAACAGTACGACTGCTTTTTCTTCTGGCGTGGACTTGCAGCCACTTAACATGACTACAATGCATACAACGAGGAAGGCGACAAGCTTCGTCGCCCTCATTTGTGTAAGGTTAAAATATCTCATGCGCTAACCTTTTAAGCCGCTAATCGCCATAGACTCGATAAAGTAGCGTTGGCAGAAAAAGAATACAAGAATGACTGGAACCATCGATATAATCGATGCTGCCAAGATTACCGGATAGTTAGAAGATCCCATATATTGTGATTGCATAGAAGCAATAAGAACTTGAATGGTTTGTTTCTGCGGTGAGCTTAAATAAATAAGCGGTCCCATAAAATCATTCCAAATGCCCATAAAGCTTAACGCTGCTTGAGCTGCAATCGCAGGTTTTGCAACCGGCAGTGCAATGGTCCAGAAGGTACGGAAGAAACCGCTGCCGTCCAGCTTCGCTGCTTCCACCAGCTCATTCGGCAAACCTCCCGCCAAGTATTGGCGCAGGAAGAAAATAACGACGATATTGCCAAATAACCCGGGTACGATAAGCGGTAAAAGCGTATCCGTCCAATTAATTGACGAGAAGCCAATAAACTGAGGAATCATAACGACGGAAAAAGGAATCATCATCGTGCCAAGCAAGGATAGAAAAATAGCATCTTTAAACGGAAATTCAATCTTAGCGAATGCATATGCCGCCATTGTTGAAACGAATATTCCAATGACAAGTACAAAGACGACAATAATCATGCTATTCATAAAACCGCTTAGCAACGGAGAATCATTCCAAGCCGTTACATAGTTTTTGAATGTAGCCGGGTCTGGAATCCATTTAGGCGGAATTTCAAAAACGTTGCGTTGATCTTTTAATGAAGTGGATATCGTCCATACGAACGGCGCCAGCATAATAATAGAGCCGATACATAGAATTAATGCCACCCAAAGGTTTGTTAGTCGTTTCTGTTGCATTTGAAATCAAACTCCCCTCGCAAACTGTAACGGTAAAAGATTAATCGTTGTACACCCATTTTTTCGATAAACGGAACTGAAGGAGTGTAACGATGAAAATAATAATGCCAAGAACCCAAGCCACTGAGCTGGCATAACCCATATTAAAATACTTGAACGCATTTTCGAAAATATAAAATACTACGGTTGCCGCACTATACTCCGGCCCTCCGTCGCCTGCCAATACGTAAATTTGGCTAAACGATTGGAACGCGCCGATAACGCCCATGACAATAACGAAAAAATGAATGTTCGTCAGCAGTGGAATGGTAATTAACCGCAGTTTCTGGAATGCACTCGCGCCATCCACTTCAGCTGCCTCGTAATAGGACGACGAAATCGATTGCAGCCCGGCTAAATAAAGAACCATCGTACCGCCAACGCCGCCCCATACTCCCATCAAAATCATGGAAGGCTTAATCCAATTTGCGTCACCTAACCAGTTAGGCCCTTCGATGCCGAACCAACTCCACATCGTTTGGTTGAGCAAACCAAAATCTTGATTCAAGATCCATTGCCATAACAACGACACCGCAATAATGGGTGAAATGACTGGCAAGTAATAGATTGTCCGTAAAAACGAGATTCCTTTGAGCGGACGGTTCATCATAATAGCAAGCAAGAGTGCCACAATCATGCCAATGGGTATGCCCAGCATCATAAATACTGTGTTAAAAAGTGATTTGTACACCTTCTCATCGTGAAAAACTTCGATATAGTTATCAAAACCTACAAACTCAGGCGGCGTAACCAAATCCCAAGACGTGAAGCTTAACCACGCGGAGTAAAGAAGCGGTGCGACTCCAAAAATGAGAAAGCCAAGCACTGGGGCCGCGACAAACAGGTAGGCCCATGCATATTCTTTGCGGATATAACTAGGTTTACTTTTCCTCATGCGTACACATCCTCGCACTAGCTATTCGTTATTTATGTTTATCATTCGAAACTTTCGTTTACTTATTTCCCTTGTCATACAGCTCTTGAAGCTTCGGCTGCAATTCCTTCGCCCAGTCTGCAGCAGTCATCTTGCCATCCCATACTTTGCCGGCCTCTTGCCACATCGTATCGATCCATTTTGTATCCTTTGAACCGAACTCAATTGGCGGATGGCCGTAATCTTCAATAATATCAAGGAATACTTGACGATTTGCTGGTGCTTTGTCATAAGCTACAAACTCGCCTTTTGCCATATCGATCAAGTTTGGCACCGCTTGCCCAAGCTCGTAGTTTTGCTTTTGTCCTTCTTTATCCAGTGCAAGGAATGCTGCTAAGTTAAATGCTTCTTGTGCATGCTTCGATTTGCTGGATACCGAGTAACCCATTGAGCCAACCCACGTCCCTGCTTTGCCTGTCTCCGGATTCACCGGCCATGCCGCAATATCCCATTCAAACGGCAAATCCCAAAATCCCGGTTGATCCCATGGTCCCATTGGGAACATGCCTACTTTGCCGGCTACAAATCGCGAGTAAGAATTCATCGCTTTCTCATCCTCCGGCGACGGCGATACAT
>NZ_JBFTPZ010000019.1:0-142245 GCF_056398745.1 Paenibacillus sp. 01T424
CATGTCCACCATGTCCACGCCGTCCTTGCCTGCTTCGGCGGTGCGGCGGATGAAGCCGCCGCACTGATCGCGCGGGGCGCGGACGTCGTGCATATCGCCGACGATCCGGCCCTTCGCGCCTTTGCGCCCGAGGCGTACATCGCCGCCCTCGGCGCAGCCATAACTGCGGTGCGGCCGGACGCGCTATTGCTCGGCCACACCGCTTTGGGGCGCGAGCTCGCGCCCCGAGTGGCCGCTGCCCATGGCGCTGGCCACATCGCTGACGTCATTGCCATCGAAACATCTGACGATGGCAATGACGTCTTATTTACCCGCCCGCTCTACGCCGGCAAGGCGTTCGAGCGGCGCAGCTTTATTTCGGGCGCGACGTGGGTCATCACGGTGCGCCCGAACAACTTGCCGGCGGCAGAACCACTGGACGCCGCCGATATAAAGGGCACCGCAGCGGAGCTGCCGTTCACGGTGCCGCCGCTTTATACCGCCGTGCGCAGCCTTGTGCGCCGCGCCRGCGGGCAGCTTGATCTTGCCGAAGCCGACGTCGTCGTGTCCGGCGGCCGAGGCGTTCGCAGCGCAGCAGGTTTTGAGCCGCTGCAAGCGATGGCAACAGCGCTCGGGGGCGCAGTCGGCGCCTCTCGCGGCGCATGCGATGCCGGCTACTGTGATTATGCCCTCCAAATCGGGCAAACCGGCAAAGTTGTTACACCTCAGCTCTATATTGCCTGCGGAATCAGCGGCGCTATTCAACATCTGGCGGGTATGAGCCAATCTCGCGTCATTGTCGCTATCAACAAAGACCCCGATGCCCCTATTTTCAGCGTTGCTGATTATGGCATCGTAGGCGATTTATTCGAGGTCGTTCCGCTATTAACAACAGAGCTCCAACGCGCTCGCGCTTAAATGTCCTAGTTTTCATCTAATTGCCTCTCACCCGTATCGTGCTTAAAATTTTTTACTTAAGTTGATTCCATTTACAACCAACTAAATCATTATATATCTGATTCAAGCACCTAACCCCGTCCACTAAAAAATCAAAAAAAGGCGTCTACCCTGTTTCGGCCGCATACAGAGCCGAGTCAGAGATAGGACGCCTTTTTGGTTAACTACACTTCATTTTACTTAAGCAAAATCAGGACGGATTTCACGGATGCAATCCGGCGATTCGTACAGATCATCATGCACCGCATTCGTTACCGGGTAGGCGCGCATGAGATAAGTGTCCATAGCCTCTAAATGCTTCCGCAATCCACTGAATTCGGTAATACGCGGATTGAGCCAATCTTCCATACCATCTTCGTCCAAAATAACCGGAACTCGAGGCTGCCACACCGACATCGCTCCTGTCGAAGCTGCGGTAATCATAGTGAAGGCACGCACTTCCTTGCCGCTCACGTTTTTCCAGCAGTCGTAAATGCCCGCTATGCCAAAAAGCTGCTGGCTTGGAACAACGATATGCATCGCCCTCGGATCACGCTCTTTTCCGAATTGCTTTTGACCAAAAAAGCCGCTGCATGGCAGCACACATCTTTGTCTGCGAAGCATTCTTTCTAAGAAAGGCTTCTCGGACAATGTCATATGATCTGCATTAACCGCATCCTTCGCCCAAAAAGGAAACAGCCCCCATCTCGATTCCTCCATTGTCCGCTGATCAAATCGATCATTCATGACAATCGAAACCATCTGAGTCGGAGCTGCATTAAATCGGTTT
This sequence comes from Paenibacillus sp. 01T424, assembly GCF_056398745.1. NCBI lineage: Bacteria > Bacillati > Bacillota > Bacilli > Caryophanales > Paenibacillaceae > Paenibacillus > Paenibacillus sp. 01T424. Next base: position 1,706 of record NZ_JBFTPZ010000019.1, read on the forward strand.
GTATGCCCCCGAATTACTTTTCCTACCTGAAACATATCCACTATATCGCCAATATCTGCTGTTAACGAAAACCGTTCAATCATCGCGACCACCCTTTTCACGTTGTTGAATCCAGTTTTTGTTAAAGTCGCGATATTTATGCAACGTTCCTATTCAGAATATTAGAAAGTCTAAACAACAGTTTGCCGAAAATAGTTCCTCTACTCTTCAAAACCCTTCGACCTACATCGTAAATCTTTTTCGGAATTTAAGAGGAGGCATTCCCGTATGGGATGCAAACAGCCTTGAGAAATGCGGCGTCTGCCGGAAGCCTGTTTCCTCTGCTACTTTTGCAATCGTCCAATCTGTCTTAATAAGCAGCAGCTTTGCTTGATCGAGTCTATAATAAAGCAAATATTGCTGCGGCGTACAATCAAAAACCTCACTCATGCAGCGAGTAATATAATTCGTATGTAACTCCAGCACATCACTCAGCATCGTGTTGCTGATTGGTGTACGATAATTCAGCTTTAAGTAGGCAGCCGCACGCTCTGCTACCGATACGGCAGCTTTAGCCGCATCCGAGCGCCAGCCTTCGTCCAGCATTTGAAGCAAATGCAGAAACCGTTGCTGCCGATCCCAGAACGCGCCATGTGACGAGCCTTTGGAAGCCTCATGCAATTGCGAGAAAATAAGACTCGCTTCATCCGTGTAGGTAAGCTTCATTTGTTTAGGCAGACGAATGGCATAAGTGTAGTAGTCCCCTCTAAGCGATCCACTTTGATTGCCTACCGTCTCCTCCCAAGCGCCTACTGTTTGAAAATGAATCCAATCAAACACAGTCTCTTCCTCGCATGGACGTGTAGAATAATGCCAGCGGTCCGGCCTTAAAATAAGCACATCTCCAGGACCGAGCGTCCATCTGCGATTATCCTCTGCTACATGCAGTGCTCCCTTGTTCACATACAACAAATCAAATACGCCGAGGTTCGTCCGATTCGGATGCTCCTCGCCCGCACGATAAACCAAACGGTTGGATTCTATGAAAAATGGCAATGGTGGTGAACGAAACGTTAGTAATAGCTCCTCTGACAACCTAATCTCTCTCCTTCTAAAGTTTTGCATAGCAAAACTTACTTCGTAAGCATGAGCTTTGTTTTGCATAGCAAAAACTTCTTCATACTCATAACCTTTGTTTTGCGCAGCAAAACTCTCTCCATAAACATTAATCCAGTTTTTGCATAGCAAAGCCTGCCATCCTAGCCTATGCTCAATTTACCTAGCAAAACTTGCCTTAAAAAGCATACGCTTACTTTTTCACAGTAAAATAAACTTCACAATTAATAATCATGTGTAAATGTGCAAAAAATGACTACTGCTCATGTTACTTGAAAACCATTTCATTTGTCTACAACAAAAGAAATCCCCCACCATTCCGCTTCCGGAAATGACTTGGGGGATTTGCAAATTTTGTATTATTTTCAGCAGCAATTTCACATCACCAGCTGTACATCCGAGCCCGAATTAACCTTAAAGAAATCTACGTCCGGCAGCAAGCTTTTGACCAAAAACATATAATCATAAGAAAGCTCAAGCGATTGCTCGTCAGGCACGAACACGACCTGCTTACCGCTTAAAAGGGAGAACACCTCGATTCGGTCAGGGAGCTTCTCGAATGCACTCATACAAAATACCGATGTCATATGAAAATATAGATTAAGAGCGTCTTCATCTGTATCTACTGCTAGCTTTTGAACTATATAATGATCAAGCGAATCCTCTTGCTCGGCAGAAACCAAATGAAAGATTTGTGAAATCTCCAAATCGAGCTCCTCTACATAAGCCGTCATTTGCTCATAAAAGATAATCGGCATACTCGGTGCTCCGCCTCCAAGCAAGAAGGCTGCCAAATGCTCCTTAATCGTTTGCTTCATTTGCAAGAAATGCTCGTCGGAATGAAATTTATAATTGCGATTCGTCCACCAATTCTCAACGGAAGTATGTATCGTTTCTACTCCGCGGGTCTCTTTGGACTGACGATAAAAGTCGTTTACCGTGTGGCTGGCTGCATATTGAACAAGCTGCCGCCAATTCACGTCACTTTCCTGCTTGCGACCGGATTTTCTTCGAGCGAACCGTTCGGGGCAACGCAGCAGCTCTTCTAGCTTATAGTCTTCCACTCTCAAAATCGCTGGCAACTGCTCCATTACAAAGTCCGCCTTTCTCGTTCCACTATCCGGCTACCGCTACAAGACCCGCAATTTGGCGTCCTAATCTTCTTCCTTGCTCTTTCTCTTCTTCCGACGCGTTATATTCAAATTTAATGCACTCTCCCGCAATTTCTGCGCCGAGCTCCTTCAGCTTCGCTTCAATTGTATCTACAGCGCCGCAATAGATTGGGTATGATGTATCACCTGAGCCAAATACGGCTGCTTTCTTGCCGCTAAGATCAAGTCCATCCATTTCTTCGAAGAAGTCGAGAAATTCATCCGGAAGCTCACCGTCTCCCCATGTGTAGGCGCCTATAATAATCGCGTCATAATGATTCAGCTCATCTGCAGTAGCATCAAAGGCCTCTTTAGAAACAACCTCGGCACCCGCTTCCTTAGCGCCTTCTACTATCGCCTCGGCCATTTCTTCTGTATTTCCGGTCATGCTAGCATACACCACAAGTATTTTGGGCATCTTTTTTCCTCCGCTTTCTATTTTTTGTCGTTAGACATTTATCGTTTGAATGCCTTGGAAAAGCGTAGCGAGATACAGATTTCCATCTTGCATATCAATATCTGTTACAGGATAACCAAGTTTAACGGATAGAAGAGTTACTTGATTACACAAATAAGTAAGCTGGAATAATCCGCGATCCGTACATACATAAACCTCATTGCCCTTCGCCTGCACAGAAAAAATAAAAAGTTTGCCGAATCTTATCCGGTCAAATCTTCCTTTTTTATCGCCAATAAACAGCTCGCCTTGATCGCTCGTTCCAATTAAGTGGCCTCTGAATACCGCTAAGCTTGTTACACTTGCATCCAGCTCAAAATGAGCCCAATCATCCATAAAACGATCATATAAAGAGATGCCGCTCTCATGCGAAATAATCAAATATTGAGGCAAATTCATAAAATCATATACACGTTTATCTTGGCATGCTATTTGCTCCCATTTGGAGCTAGCCTTGGACCAAAGCCCATATTCCGTTGCAACATAGCTGCTTCCACCGATCTTGCGATACTGATAACTAGGAATCAATATGCCATCATTGACCCATGCTTCTCCGTTCCATTCATATAAGCCGCTGCTTGAGCAGGCATGCAGCAAATCATGCTGCAACTGCAGCCGATTTACATTAGTCTGGTCTTCCATGCCTTGATCAAGCTTCTTCCATTCTCCTTCAGCATCGATTTGGTAAATCCCGTGACCGACTGAAGCGGCATACAAGCTATCAGCTCCTGCTTTAACGGACGAGAAGGGAAAGAGCAGCCAATTCCAAGGCTTGCTCGTTTCAGTCTGCATGTCTCTCACTCCTATAAAAATAATCGTTATATCGTTATCCATTCACTAATAATGCAATATGTTTCGTTTCTTATAAGGTGTTATTGGGGATGTCTATCCAAACTCTTTCATGGCAGTAGTAAAAGAACAACACCATATAGTGATAATGATTATCACTTTCGTATACATGATAACCATTCTCAATAATAATGTCAATCCTGTTCTTCATTTATTCTTCATTCATGCTCTTCTACTTCTCTATCATTTAGTAGTTGATCATCCATCCCATACAAACACACATATCCGCAAATATAGTTGAAGGACTATGACCATAGCAGATAGATACCCAATCAATAGATAGAGTACAGCCGTATAATAAGGCATCTAACAAGGAGGTGTTTTCGCTGAGTCATTATTATTATAAGAAACGTTGTGTCAGAAAACCGACTGCAGGTTGCAGTCCAAGAAGGAAGAAACACGATGACAAAATAATAGTTGTAAAGAAAAAAATTATATCTCAAAGAGTTAAAGTCGTAGCTGAGCGAGGAGAAGAAGGCCACAAAGGCAGAAGAGGACCGCAAGGACCACAAGGTCCACAAGGGCCTCAAGGAATAGCTGGTCCTACAGGTGCAACAGGATCTGCAGGGGCAGCGGGTTCTACCGGCGCTACTGGAGTTGGAGTTACGGGAGCGACTGGTGCAAATGGTATTAGCGGCGTAACCGGTGCTACTGGTCCAGCAGGTCCTACAGGACCAGGAGTAGGAGCTACAGGAGCGACTGGTGCTACTGGAGCGACTGGTGCTACTGGAGATCCAGGTGTTGCAGGAGCTACTGGCGCTACTGGTACCGCTGGCGTTACCGGTGCTACTGGGGCTACGGGAGATCCGGGTGTTACTGGGGCTACGGGCGCTACCGGTACTGCTGGTGTTACCGGTGCTACTGGGGCTACAGGAGATCCGGGTGTTACTGGTGCTACTGGTACTGCTGGCGTTACCGGCGCTACTGGTGCTACTGGTGGTACTGGCGCTACTGGTGCTACTGGTATTGATGGTGCGGGCGCTATTATTCCTTTTGCTTCAGGCATTCCAACCGAATTAACGACAGTATTAGGCGGTTTGGTAGGAACTTCGAGTCTGGTAGGTTTTGGTTCCTCCGCTGTAGGCGTTAGTATACTTGGCGGTATAATCGACCTCACAGGCGCTGCAGGAACACTTCTTAACTTTGCTTTCTCTGTGCCGCGCGATGGTACGATCACTTCTCTTGCAGCTTACTTCAGTACAACAGCAGCGCTTTCGCTTGTCAACTCTACAGTAACTATTACTGCTCAGCTTTACCAGTCAACGACTCCAAACAATTCGTTTACTGCAGTTCCAGGCGCTGTTGTAACATTAGCTCCTCCACTTACCGGCATTCTGGCTCTAGGCACTATTAGCAGCGGCATTACTCCAGGTTTATCTATTCCTGTTACTGCTGGAACACGCCTTCTTCTTGTCTTCTCTGCTACAGCTACTGGTGTATCACTTGTCAATCTTGTAGCTGGCTATGCTAGCGCTGGATTAGGCATCTCTTAAAAAACGAAATTATGAAAAACGACAGATTAAGGATTCGTCCTTAATCTGTCGTTTTCTTTTCCAAGATTCTTCGTTCATTACAGCTTTAATTGAATTTGGAGCTTGAAACGAATTTTTATCTGATTATTCTCGAACTGTACATCTCTCACCGTTACAACTTCCTGTGCCGGCAAATCTAGTGGAATGACGATCGTTTCTAGCATACTTAGCGGCAGCTGAATAGCTTTGACAGAAAGCGATTGGGGTTTAAGAATAATGTTTGGAGACTCCCAGTCCAGTGAATATACCGCATCCAATCTCGCAGGAATTTTGTTCTTATAGGTAATATTCATTTGTGCAATCAGCTTGTTCTCTTCGAGGTCAAAGTTTGCCCCATCTAGATGAATATCCCTCGCCATTTCTTGATCAGCGGATTCTGGTCTGCTGATGGCAAGCTCGTCTTTCATATTCATTTTGATCAAATGGTTAATATCGGATTCCGTGAGGACGAGCTCCAGCTTCATCTTTTTGACCATATCCAGCGCTTTCTCTTTCACATCAATCGGCGCGTAGCTCATGTCCAGCGGCTCATCCGGTGCAATGTAAGACAGGAACCACCATAGTGCGCCGCCAAGCAGTAAAAGAATAACAATGAAGCTCATTAGAAGTCTTTTTAAGGTTTTTCCCATGTGAATCCTCTCCTTGCTATACAGATAAACGATTTCTATTACGTCATCTCATAATGATAGTGCTATAATGAATCCAATCATTTTTACTGTTGATCAAAAAAATGCCGAGAGGATGGTCACCTATGAACACAAATCCTATACCGCTGCATCGTATTGGGCTTGAAGAAATCGTTCAAGCTCAAATGCACTTAAAGGATATCATTACACGAACACCACTTCAACATAACCGTGTGCTGTCCGAGCGGTTTGGATGTCATGTTCTTCTAAAACGAGAGGACCTGCAAATCGTTCGTTCCTTCAAAATACGCGGAGCGTACCATATGATGCGTTCTCTGTCACCAGAAACGCTCGCTAAAGGGGTGGTTTGCGCCAGCGCCGGCAACCACGCGCAAGGCGTAGCCTACTCGTGCCAAACACTTGGCATCCCCGGTAAAATATACATGCCCAGCACAACTCCTCGCCAGAAGGTGACGCAGGTTAACTTTTTTGGCGGATCGCAAGTAGAAGTCATCCTTACAGGAGACACCTTTGACGATGCTTATGCCGAAGCAGTCGCAGAGAGCAACCGCAATGGCCTTGCCTTCGTACATCCCTTTGACGATCCCAAAATCATCGCAGGAAACGGAACGGTAGGACAAGAATTAATGGAAGCCGCGGATACCGTACCTGACTTCGTATTCGTGACTGTCGGCGGTGGCGGGCTTGCAGCCGGCGTCTCATCTTATGTAAAAATCGTCTCACCGACAACAAAGGTAATTGGCGTGGAGCCGGAAGGCGCGCAATCACTAAGAGCATCGCTTGATGCAGGTGAAGTCGTTACCCTTGATCAAATTGAAAAATTCGTCGATGGCGCAGCAGTTAAACGTATCGGTGATTTATCATTTGAGCTATGCAGAGACCTGCTTGACGATGTTATTTCCGTACCTGAAGGAAAAGTGTGTACGACGATGCTCGATTTGTATAATGAGAATGCCATCGTAGCCGAGCCGGCAGGCGCACTGCCCATTGCTGCGCTAGAAGCATACCGTGATCAAATTCAAGGCAAGACGGTCGTCTGTGTCGTCAGCGGCGGCAATAATGATGTCGATCGGATGCAGGAAATCAAAGAACGTTCTCTCATCTATGAGGGCTACAAGCATTACTTTATGGTCAGCTTCCCGCAGCGCGCAGGAGCGCTTCGTGAATTTCTCGACAGCGTGCTAGGTCCTAATGATGATATTACACGATTCGAGTACACCAAAAAATCAAACAAAGACAACGGTCCTGCGCTCGTCGGCATCGAGCTTACGCACCGTGAGGATTACGATCCGCTCGTTGCTCGTATGAGCAAGAAGGGCTTTCAATTTCTTGAGCTGAACAAGGACCCTGTTTTGTTTAACTTGTTGATTTGATCGGCATGATGTGAATAAGATACGCCCCGTATCCATGAATGGATACGGGGCGTTTGTCATTACCAGGCGTAAGCGCGCGGTGCATCTCCGCCAGGACCAGGGAATATTTCATCAATACGTTTCAGTGCAGATTCATCTAATGAGATTTCAACTGCGCGAAGCGAGCGCTCGAATTGATCCAGCGTGCGGACACCGATAATCGGAGCCGTTACTGCCGGATTTGCAAGCAACCATGCGAGTGAAACGAGATCCTCAGGCTCGCCAAGCTCGTCACAAAATGCAGCATAGGCATCTAATTGATCACGATGCTGATCCAATCGTTTCGAATCTCCGCTGCGGCGGCCTCCGTCTTTACGACGATGATTGCCTGCAAGCAAGCCGCCGTCAAGCGGACTCCACGGAATAACGCCAAGTCCTAATTCCTTCGAAGCTGGCAATACTTCCAGTTCCGGCAAACGGCATAACAAATTATATTTGTGCTGCTCAGATACAAGACCGATCGATCCTCTTGCCTTCGCTTCGCCTTGCGCAACTGCAATATCCCAGCCGGCAAAATTACTTGAGCCTATGTAGCCAACCTTGCCTTGGTTTACTGCTGTTTCGAATGCTCCCCAAAGCTCATTCCAATTTGCACTGCGATCCACATGATGCATTTGGTACAGCTCGATATGATCCGTTTGAAGACGCTTAAGCGAACCTTCCAAATGTCTGCGAATTTTATATGCGGATAGTCCCGCTTCACGGTTCGGACCGTCATGATTATCATGCATGTCGCCGTATACTTTTGTAGCCAGCACCGTACGTTCACGGCGTCCGTCGCCCTGCTTGAACCATTTTCCGATAATTTCTTCTGTACGGCCTGCGTTCTCGCCCCAACCGTAAATGTTAGCGGTATCGATAAAATTAATGCCTGCATCTAGAGCTGCGTCTAATATACGAAATGATTCCTTCTCGTCCGTGTCCACGCCAAAATTCATTGTGCCCAGACATAAACGGCTTACTCGAAGTCCAGATCTTCCTAGTTTCGTGTATTGCACTCTAATCATCGCTCCTTCAATTTTGAAATAGGATGGATTGCGTATTCATTATACTAAAAATACACAAAGTAACCAAACGCCGTTCACAATCGCATAACAAATGTTCGTTACACTAACGGCAGGAGGTGTGTCTATGATACGTTTCGAGGAAAAACCGCAGCCGAAATTGTTAATTTTGTACGCTTCATATGGAGAAGGCCATCTTCAGGTTGCTCGCGCGATTAAGAGCGCTTGGGAGGAGCATGGCAATTATCGTACGGTAATGGTCGATCTCATGGCAGAATCTCACCCTTGGATAAATGAGTTTGCTAAGCGCTTTTACTTAAAGAGCTATACGCATATGCCCTCGCTATATGGCTGGGTGTATGATTTCACAAGGCTAATGAAGCATGATTCTTTGTTTGGCGGGCTTCTTCATTCCTTCGGTACAGAAAAAATTAGGCGTATTCTTGCAGTCGAGCAGCCGGATATCGTCGTGCATACTTTCCCTAGCTTTGCTCTGCCGAAGCTTAAGAAACGTAAAAGCGTTCATCCTCCCTCCTATGCTGTCATTACCGATTTTGATCTTCACAGGCGCTGGGTTCATCCAAGCGTCGACCGCTATTATGTCGCTACAGAGGATCTCCGATTAGAGCTTTCCTCGCTGGGAATACCGGAGAGGGCAATTCAAGTGAGCGGCATTCCGCTCAAACGCGGATTCCGTGCAACAGCCGCCTCAAGCGAGCTCTACGAGAGATATAAACTAAATCCTAATCAACCTATCGTCCTAATCATGGCGGGAGCGCAGGGCGTTTTGCCTGATGTATCGCAAATTTGCAGCAGCTTGCTGCAAAACGCTGAGGTTCAGGTCGCGCTCGTATGCGGACATAATCTGTTTATGAAAAATATTATTGAGCAACAATTTCAAGCACATGAAGGAGCTTCTCGCCTGCAGGTGTACGGGTTTATTGAGTCTATTCACGAGCTTATGGCTATATCTAATTGCCTCATCACTAAGCCAGGTGGCGTTACATTATCAGAAGCGATCGCTGCCGAGCTGCCCATATTCATCTACAAGCCAGTTCCTGGACAAGAAAAACAAAATGCATTGTATCTTAAGTCCAAAGGCGCAGCTGTCGTTGCCTATGAGGTGAATGAGCTGACGGAACAAATTTTGAAACTCGTTCATGATCCATTACGTCTTACTAATAGCAGACAATCCACTAAACAGCTTCAAGCCTCACAAACCGCAGCAGATAGCATCGTTTTGGATATTTTATCCAACTTACGTATAATGGAGAAAGCAATCACTTTATAATGGATAAGGGGCTTGCCCGTGATTACAAATCAGAAAAGTTGGTTTGGAGCGGAGATGCGACTTATCTCCGTTATTTTGTTTGTTGTGGAGTTTGTAAGAGGTGCTGTTCTTGTTAGTTTGCTGCCTATTTTTGGAGCAAAAACATTAAGCCTATCACCTGATGTTATCGGCGCTGCGATTTCAGCTCATTATTTAACCGATACGCTGCTCAAAATGGCTATTGGCTACTTGCTCGATCGTTTCTCAACTCGTATCGTCGTTCAAGCAGGTTTAATTATTTCGCTGATCGGCATATATTTGCTGCAATTCTCCGAGCTGCCATGGATGTTCATTGGTGCAGCCGCACTATATGGCATCGGAATGTCACCGATCTGGATCGTATGTTTAACGAAAGTAACTGAGCAGCAGCGTGCAACTCAAATGGGAACGCTCTACACCATTTGGATGGTGGGACTAGGAAGCGGTCCGATCGTATGTAATATTCTGCTCGATTTCAGCGTATCTTTTACGTACAAGCTGCTTGTCAGCATGTCTGTGGCTGCATGCGTATTAACACTTTTCATGAGCAAAGAAAGGGCTGCTGCATCAAACCGTATGCCATTTCGAACGCAGCTCGTCATTCTGAAGGAACGACTCGGCCATATGAAGATGCTGCTGCCGGGGATGATTTTGCAGACGACAGGCGCAAGCATGCTCGTTCCCATTTTACCAAGCTTCGCAAATCAGGAGCTGGGTATCTCAGGCACGCAATACTCCATTCTTTTAACGGCCGGAGGACTTTTTGCTGCAGGTGGACTCATCCCCATGGGGAAACTTGCCGATAAGCTGGTTAATAAAAAATGGTTTCTCGTGACTGGATTTGGAGCGTTTGCATTTGGTTTATATATGCTGGCATCAGGACTTTCGTTCTGGTATTGTTTACTAATAGCGGCTGCTCTTGGATTATCCTATTCAGCTATTTTGCCTGTTTGGAATGCGCTGCTCGCTGCCTATGTTCCACCTAATCAAGAAGGGCTTGGCTGGGGCGTATTATCCACTTTTGAAGGAATAGGCGTTATGATCGGTCCAGCTGCTGGCGGCTTAATCGCGGCTTGGAACGGAGAAGCATCCGTTTTTTGGACAAGCGCAATCCTCTTTGGATTGATCGGTTTATTTTATTTATGGTTCCCATTTCCGGCATTCGCTACAAATGAAAAAGCTACAAACAAGTAGAACGGGGTTAGATCTATGGATGATTGGCGCAACTGGCTTGAATACTTAAAACACTTGGATCTCGATTCAATCCAATGGACATTGGAAAGCTATTCGCAATGGGGGCCTTTTCCCGGCATTTTGCTTCCCATGCTTGAATCGTTTCTCCCTTTCCTCCCATTAATTCTTATCATTGCGGCTAATGCCAACATTTACGGCCTCGGCTTTGGATTTCTTTTTTCATGGATCGGTGTAAGCGCTGGTGCCTTCTGCGTATTTTGGATCAGCCGAAAGCTCGGACGCAATGTAAAAGGGAAACTAGAGCGAAGATTTCCCAAGTCGCAGCGGTTCTTCAATTGGGTTGAACGCCGCGGCTTCACGCCGCTATTCCTGCTGGCTTGCTTCCCTTTTACACCTTCAGTTGTTATAACTGTCGTATCCGGACTTAGCAAGGTGCCATTCCCTACTTTTATGCTCGCTACACTGCTTGGGAAGGCAGTTATGATATTTTGCATTTCCTTGATTAGCTTCGATATTGGCAATTTAGTCAATGAGCCTTGGCGTATATTCGTCTCGATTACTGCTGTTCTGGTCATGTGGTTCGGGGGCAAACGTCTCGAATCCCGCTATCAGCTGAATGGGTGAGGTGATGGAGTATGTTTTCATGGACCATCTTGGCTAGTTTGCCTGTACAAGCGCCTCTCCCTCTCCTCACATGGTTTGATGTTGGGGCTACGACGATCGTGCTGGTCATTGCGTTTGCTCTGCTCGCCGGCATGTTTATGTTCATTCGAATTGTTACAGATGACTCAGATAAATTTAAGGACATGAAAGAGATGGTGGAGACGATCTTCGGAACGCCTGCCCATCTCCGTCCGAATCCCGAACAATCCTCCGCCATAAAAGAAGGCAAAGGCGAGCTCATACATGATGCCGCAGCTGCTAAAGCACCATTTTCCGAACCATGTCCCGCTTGCGATGAGATCGTCACTGAACGTGATTCGGTTTGCCCCTCATGCGGACTCCACTTATTATAGTTTGCTCCTGTTCTTCCACCTTGTACTCATACATTTCATCCTTTTGTGGCACACTGTTGAGGATCTTCTTCTGAAGATAAAGAAAATAAAAAAACGATGAGATTCTCGAGGAGGGTGACCACATGTCAGGCAAACAGCCATCCGATCAACAGAAGGCAGCAAGCAAGGCGCAATCCCGAGCAGACCGCAATCTAGCCAGCAAATCGTCAGCGAGCGAACTGCAGTCAGATGCCGATCGTTCAGCTGTGCCCAAGCACGGATTATAAGGACAGGAAGGTTGGTTGACACCATATGAGCAATGATAATAACCATAATGAGATGAATCCCCTATCTGGTGAGCCTGTTGAAGTAAAAGGCACCTACCGCAATGAATGGGGACGTGAAGAGCAGCTCGAACGCGGAGATGTGTTCCCAGCAGATCCGATGCTTGGAACAACCGAGTGGCAGCTCGTTGAGCTCTTCTTCAATAATCATCATGAGGGGCATACTGATCCGAGGCTGGTGCCGCATGATGATGATAATAACCCAGAGGCTCATATGCAGCATCCAAGGCGTCATGAAGGCAGCAACAAAACTGACGATGATCAGTAAACATTGAGCATGCTGTAATATAAGCAGAAAAACAGCAGGCAAGAACGCTCTTAAGCGGCGTTCTAACCTGCTGTTTTTGTTTTATTTGCTAAACTAATCAGCTAAATCCGTTCATGATGACTTTGGTCCATTCTCTGCCTCTTCAGCACAGCGCTTTGCGTTTTCCTCGCGCTGCGTCACTTGATCGAGCAGCTTCTCCAGTCGCCGCAAATGGTAGGCATATTCGAACAATGCCGAAGCGACAAAGACGAGACGCTTATGCTCGTCCGGGTCTTCCAAAATGTATGCTGTCAATTCCTTCACAAACCGCGCTTCTCGTTCTTCCTCAGGCTCAATCAGCGCATTAGGCTTCATTTTCCCTTCAGCTTTCAACAAGATGTGCTCGTGATACTTCGATAAATCCTCAATTTGCCGATCGAAGCGCAGCGCCCACTCACTGGCACTTTGGGAGGAAAAATAATGCTCCTCCACCACATCGAGCAGATCAGCCCCTTTTTGCAGAGACTTAATCATTTGTTTCGATACAAGCAGCTGACGGGCATGGCTCGTCTTCGTCTTCGCAAGCACTTTGCGCTCCTCTTCGAAAACGGTGTGGCGTTCCTCCAGCTTGTGCAGCGTATCGTGAAGCTTGTCCTTCTCTTGGCGGAAAACCTGCTCCTTCATCTCATTCGAAATGGCTGTGCGAAGCAGCAGAGAAAGCTGTGAATAGGCATGATGAACCTGTTCGGTAAATTGCTTCCTTGGCCGTGGAGGAAATACGAGCACGTTAACCGCAAATGATGCTCCAATACCCGTTAGCACCATTAAAAATCTTCCAATTGCCACGTCCCAGCCTTGTCCATTCGCTTCCATAATGGCAACGACCGTTACTAGCGTCAGACTAATCGTGCTCTCCATCTTCAAGCGAATACTAATGAGAATGACAAGGATACATACAAGACCTGCCGCAATCGGCGTATGGCCGAATAACCGAACGGCTACAATCGCCATTACAGCACCAAGCAGATTCGTTTGCACTTGATCCGCTACACGCTGCCATGAGCGGTAAATAGAAGGCTGAATCGTAAATATAGCTGCCACAGCAGCAATAAGCGGGGAAGCGAAGCCGAACAAGCTGCTCAAGTAAATCGCTAAGGCAACAGCCATCCCCGTTTTTAAAACTCTTGCACCAATCGTCATGTTGATTCTGCCTCCGTCACCAGAAGTTCGGCTGAAGCCACCTCTCTTCCATTTACCCAAAGCGTTACAAGATGAAGCCCGCTATAATGCTTTCGCGTCGTTAAATCAGCAAAACGATGAGTGCGAACACTTGAAGCTGACGCTCCTCCAGCATACTCGCGATCCGATAGCAGGAAACGTTTCAATGAAGTTTTCCCTCCAGACTTCACGAATGCAATTCCATATTCGATACGCAGCTTGGCCGGCTCACCCTCACGCAGCTGTATGCGATAGCGTATAGATACCTCACCACCAATAGCAACCGTCTCTGGATCTACCTCGATTGCAGCAAAAGCAACAAGCGGGTGTTCCTCTTCTTCTGCAGACGAGTGCTTCGCGTACCCAAACAATTCCATGATCTGCGGGCTTGATTGCTTAATCAGCGTACGGCAGCCATGACGAATGATCCAATCCGTCTTCGCATCATTGCCGATCCAAGCCTGCGCAAGCGTGGTGACAAGCTCCGGATGATCTTTCGCAATATCATTCAAGTTGTTAGCTACGCTCTTACGCACATAAAGTGAATCATCACATTTCAGCTTCTCCAAAATCGGAACAATCGGCGATGGATCTCGCTTAAAGAGCGGCAGCGCCTGCGCCCATGGCAGGCGTGGTCTTATGCCTTCGCTCGCAAGCCGCCTTACGTGCTCATTCGGATGATCTGCCCATATAAGCATTTGCTTAGCCATACGCTGTGGATCGGCAAGAATGAATGCTCTTATTGCAAATTCTGAGGTCGAATATTTCGTAAAGCGCTCCAGCGCGTCCAAAGACAGCTCCCAGTTTTGCGGCTCCAGTCCAAACACCTCGACGAAGTCTGGAAATACGATAAAAGGCAGCCCAGTGCATTTTTCATCTATTTGATATAAAACAGCCAGCGCTTCATCATATGCCTGCGGTAATGTAGCACCCAGCGCTTCTGTAATTTTTCGAGTTCGAGCCTTTAACTCTAATTGCTCCCAGTCACCATCCCTTACACGCTCTGCGAAAAGAACGACGTCAAAAGGACTCCATGCTGACTTCAGCAAACCCGCAAATTTCTCCAAAAATAATCCATCGTACATAGCCTTAAGCGGTTCTGCCAAATTAATCCCCTCCTCCAGTTATTATACCGAAAAAACCGATTCGATCACTACTTGCATCCGTTATTCATTTATAACTGCGCTGCAAGCAGCAAAAAAGCTCCGAAACGCCCCTGCAAGAGCGCTCCCGAGCTTGTTTTATTTATAAAACTTAAATATAGCGCGCTATGATTCCAGACAACTGCTGCGCAATTGCGTTCGGCCCTGCTGACAGCTGCTCATTCGTGAAGCGAGCCCGAACAAATGTCTCATCCATATCCATAGCCTCTGCAAAAAAGGATGATAACCCGCGTGCGCGCCGGTCGATTTGGAGCACCAGCTCAAGCTCGCGATCCGATGGATAGAACATCACTTCCAGCTCATCAAGCTGGCCTCGGAACTGCGAGGTCGGCACAAATTCCAGCTCTTGAATAAATGGCATTTTGCCGCCAAGACGGGAAGAGTACTCGCATTCTGCCTTGCGCAAACGGAAGCCGAGCACATTCAGCGCCTCCAGCACCGTGTTCATGGCGTGTGTCGGAACCACTTCGATTCGGTCATTATCACCAGGATCGACGCCTCCGCGAACGTCTAATTCCGTCTTCACCCATACTGGCGCGCGGCCAATTGTAAGCGGTGTTTGATGGGGCAGCTGAAAGGAGAACGGCACCTCGCGACTTTCATTTGCCTGCAATGTGAAGGGAGCGCTCACGTGATATCGTCCCACCACTCCCTGCTGCGTTATTTTACTGTCATTGCTCTCACGTATATATTCTGTCATGACCGATAGCTGTATCGTTTCAATTCGCTGCTCTACGTTGCCGCCTTGCATTTTGACGATACCTCGAACCTCTTCACCTGGTGCATAACGTGCTTTTTCTAATAGTGTATCAATCTTTGCTGAGCCAATACCGATGCTTGCCAAAAAACGATTAAACATCAAACCGACCTCCACTCAAATTATCATCATTCCGAACTGCATAACCGTATTACGATGTCTTGAAAATTAAGTTTCAAATTCAAAAAGTCATCCTTCGGCGCGTGATAAAAAGTTAATGATGAATGGCGTGAACCCGTCTCTAATGGTCTGAATCATCTGATTGGCCTAGCTCGCTCAGCTTCTGATCCATCGGCAAATTCGGCTGCTCCATATACGGCAATTGGATGATGAAGGTCGTCCCGACTCCTAGCTTGCTTTCGGCCGTAATTTGTCCCTGATGATTATTAATAATTTTGAAAGTGACCATTAATCCAAGTCCTGTCCCTTTATCCTTTGTTGTATAAAAAGGTTGACCAATCTTCGACAGCTGCTCCGCAGGCATGCCTGATCCTTCATCTTTAATGCGTATCATTACTCCGCGATCAGGATCAAGGGACATATTAATCATGACGATGCCACCATTATGCATCGCTTCTATCGCATTTTTAAGCACGTTAATAAACGCTTGCTTTAATTGATTCTCAACACCGTATACCCACAATGGGCGATAGTCAGAATGGAATTCAATGATCACATTGTGCAAAATAGCTTGTGTCTCCAGTAAATTAACCGTGTCCGCCATTAATTGACGGCAATCTTTATGCACAAATTCATAAACCTGTGGCTTGGAGAGCATAAGTAGTTCGCTGACGATTGACTCGATACGGATGAGCTCTGTTTTCATAATATCGTAAAAATGGTTGATATTGCCCCGGCCCGATGAAAGCAGCTGCATAAACCCTTTTAACGAGGTAAGCGGATTTCGAATTTCATGTGCAATGCCCGCCGCTAATTGACCTGCGACATAAAGCTTCTCAGAATTAATGAGCAGCTCCTCATTCTTCTTCCTCTCAGAAATATCCCGAATAATGACTTGTTCAATTTGTTTACCCGAGAAGGTAGAGCTCACCCGTACCATTTCTGTATGAAGCAGCATCCCTTGCATGGACATCCATTGCAGCTCGATTGGCTTATTGGGCGCATCATCTCCTGCTTGGCCTGCCGTGAGCCATGCTTCCAGTTCATTATGATAGGGTTCGGCCAATAAATTATAAACATTTGAACCGATTATTTTATCCGCTGAATGCACTTCGAATAAACGCAAGCCAGCACGGTTCATAAATTCCCATTTGCCGTCGCTTATTAAAGCTATCGTATCTATGGAGTTCTCCACTAGAAGTTTATAACGCTCATTCATTTGAGTATATTTGTTGGATGCAAACCAGGTGGTAAGACTGAAGCTGAGGATAAATAAAGTAGATAAACCAAGTAAAGATGCAAGAATCAACAAATATTGGTTTAGAAGATCTGTAGATAAAACATCGCTATAATCAATCTGCAGCGCGTGCATGCCAACTTGATGAACGACTATATTAGACAATCCGAGTGAAAAGCAGCTTTTTATCTTATACCCTGACCCCTTTGTTTCCAGCCAATAAAAAGCCAAATATGCACCAATAAAGTTGACTCCAAAGGAGATCCAATAAAGCGGCCAGTCCATTTTTAGTATAACGACCGATTCGGAAAGCATCGACAAGTAATGAAGCATATTAACTCCCAGAGCCATTAATAGGGCTCCAAATAAGAAGCGTACCGATGAGAGATTTTTCTTTTGCATAACAACTAATGAGACATAAATGATAATGACACATGCGAATACTATAGGGAGCATGCTCCAATTCATGACCAATCTATAATGGGATGCAAGCAACAAAACAACATGCATCGTCCATAGGCCAAGTCCAAATACAGCAGCGCCGCCAATGATCCAATTGAAGCCGTGTGTATGTTCATTTTGCAGAGGCTTTTCAATCATTTTCAGCATCGTATAGGAGGCAAAACACATGATGAAGAGTGATAAAACTAAATAGAATCCATTTTCATGTATAACGAGGTCGCTCATAGAACTCCTTAAATAACCATTAATTTGCTTTCAAATAGTAAAATTCGACAATATCCTTTAAAAACCTCTCTTTGTCCCGGCAATATTTCAATTTTTTGTAAGAAATCGCGAGTGAGTTTCTCTTCTGCTCATCTTCGGCTATTATGTTAGAATGACCTTAGTAGAAACAGGCGATAATAGTCTAATAGGATTGCTAGATTTGATCATTCCGCTTCGTAATAGCACGAGGCTTACGTCAGACATTATTACCGCTTCTTAAAATGTGTAGGAGGAAAAGCAATGAAAATCATTAAAGAGTTTAAAGAGTTTGCAATGAGAGGCAATGTCATCGATTTAGCGGTCGGGGTCATTATCGGAGGAGCTTTTGGTAAAATCGTAACTTCTTTGGTTAACGATGTGATTATGCCGCCGATCGGTGTGGTTTTGGGAGGCGTCGATTTTAAGGATTTAAAAATCCCTCTTTATAGCAAAGAACACGCCGCCACTGTCACCGCAAGCAACGGAGGCAAAATTGATGAAACCTTGTTGCCTACCATTAATTATGGCCAATTCATAAACGTAATGCTGGACTTTATTATCGTTGCATTCTGTATCTTTCTGCTTGTAAAAGTAATCAATGTGCTTCGCCGCAATGAGAAGAAGGAAGCTCCACCTGTTGAAGTGACCGAGAAGGATTGCCCTTACTGCTTGTCCAAAATCCCTGTGAAGGCTACTCGCTGCAAGCACTGCACATCCCAGCTAGAGGCTGCTGCACATGGCTGATGAGCTCTTTGACATTTATGACGAGCAGCTTCGGCCGCTGGGCACAGCAACACGCGCAGAGACGCATGCGAAAGGTTATTGGCACCGCAGCTTCCATTGCTGGCTGACGCGCCGTGAAGGAAACCGCAGGTTCGTGCGGTTTCAGCTGCGTCAGGCAGGCAAGGATACCAATCCGGGCTGCTATGATATCACGGCGGCCGGCCATTTGAGTGCGGGCGAAACTATTCGCGAGGCCATTCGTGAGCTTGAGGAAGAGCTAGGGGTTTCCGCCTCATTTCAACAGCTCATACCACTCGGGCAAATCAGGGAAAATATTAGCGGTGAAGTAAACGGAAAACCCTTTATCGACCGTGAGGTCAGTGACGTTTTTGGCCTTGTGTGCGAGCTGCCTTTGACAGAACTTCTGCTGCAGCCTGAAGAAGTGGCCGGCGTTTATGAGGCTGATCTAGATGAGCTGATTGCATTGTTTGAAGGCTCTTTATCTGCGGTTTCTGCGTCAGGTGTTGAGCTCGGCGATCAGAACGAGCAGCTGACGATTGTCCAGTGCTCTGTTTCGGCGAAGCAATTCGTGCCTCGCGAGTTTTCTTATTATACGAGCGTACTTCAGGCTCTGCGCGGTTGTACTTAAGGGATGCCCTGCTTTTGCTAGCTGGATCGCGAACGCCCATTGTTCGCTCCCAATTGCTATACCACTGGTCAATTAAGCCATGGATATTATAAAATTCAGTATGGCGCGGCGCTAGGTCAAAATCATTCAGCTCGGGCTGATTGTACAACCTCGCCGCCATTTCATGAAAACACCCGTGAAGATTGTACTCAATAAAGCTGCCCAGCTGATCGGCTGTAGCGAATGAACGCGGATTGTTCTGTACTCGCTGCTCTGCGCCTGGATTAAAGCAGGAGGAACGCCTGATCTCCTCAGGCACTTGGTTCCAGCCAGCAATCCAGCTGCGGTCATAGCCCATCGAATCATGCCAGCTGTATACCCTATTAATAAAATCTCGATGAAATCGCAGAAACCGATCGCCATAACCCGGCGGCGGTATCGTTCCCGGAACCAAATGATTCGTATGATGCCATACGCGGTGCTCATCTAACAACGCTTGCGGAAAATTAGGTATTCGCGGCATCCTCTTTCCCTCCAAACTTATACATGATTCTCGTCTCTCACTCCTATAACGTATGCAGCCCATACAACTCCTGTGATATGCCTCCTTTTTAAATAACAAAAAGGACTGCCAACATAGAATATTGACAGCCCTTCCTATTAAATTGAAATTACCAGAATTGACGACGGCATTCATCTACTTCTCTTTTGACGCAAATATCAAATGAGACGGTTACATCTTGATTTCTTCCAAACGCACAGAAAATTCTTACACAGTCCTTGTCACGCGTGCAGAAGAAGTTAACTACACGGCAATGGCAATCGATTAAGCTTTGAACGGCTCTTGCATCACGACATCGTATCGCTCTCACAAGTTTTGCAGCAGTGCGCTCATCTTTCAACTGTTTAAAAATATCACTTAACTCAGCTCCTGCTTCTTGCATCGCTTCAACTGCCGGGTCTTCTCTGCGTCCGCAGCTTTTTTGCTCCACTGGGCTTATGCTTTCAGAAGAAATACGAGCTCGGCTTTTTGTTTTGCGAGCAGCTTTCACATTGCTAACTTTCAGTATTGATTTAGCAGACATATTATTCCACCTCCCTATCGAACATACTCTATTCTATGTAAATTTAAGAGAGTTGCATGGACGAGTATCGCCTTCCATGTGTTGAATTTAACCTTCCATTTTTGTATGACCCGCTCGCTTCCTGCATACCTATATGACATACCATACGAATGGAGGTCTTTGGCTTGGCAGAAAATATGATGAGCATGGGCAATATCGGCAATATGGGCAATGTGCCAAACCCCGGCAACATGGGGAGCATGAGCAATATGCCTAACATGAACACCATGAGTAGTATGCCGAATGCGGGGAATGTGGGAAGTATGTCCAATATGAGCAACATGGGCAATATGCCGAAAGCAGGCAATATGGGCAGCATGCCCAATATGAGCAACATGGGCAATATGCCAAACGTCGGCAGTATGGGCGGCATGTCCAATATGAGCAACATGGGCAATATGCCAAACGTCAGCAGTATGGGTGGCATGCCTAACATGAGCAACATGCAAAACGCAGGCATGGGCGGCATGCCTAATATGAGCAACATGGCAGGCATGGAGAAACCCGCTCCAGTGATCTATGAAGCCGAAGCGCAGCACACGGCAATGGTGATGGAGGTACGCGATAGGATTATGAACATGTGCGGCGGTCATATGCATAAATACGTTTGCGTCCAGACCATCGATGGACATGTATTTGAAGGCAAACTTATGCATATTGATCACTGCATTCTTTATTTGCAATGTACGATGCGAGACCCGCGCGCTTTCATGAACCCGTACAATGCGGTGCTGCCACTCGTTCTGTATGAGCTTCTTGTCATCACACTGCTCTAAGTATTAAGTTAGGCTTTGATACATTCGACAAAAGCATGTCCCTTTTGACATCGACGGTCTATGACTGCGAAAGCTGTCATACATATGCATAGAATGAAACGTCGATGAAATGAGGGGAGTAAACTCATGATTGAACGGATAAATCGGCTTCAGATAGAACTCCCGCCATCACCTTACGCGGATGCGAACGCCGCGGCAGCGGTGCAGGAGCTGCTTGGAGGAAAATTTGGTGAAATGTCCACCTTAAACAACTACATGTATCAGTCCTTTAATTTCCGTGAGAAAAAGAAGCTTAAACCGTTCTACGACCTCGTATCCAGCATAACAGCAGAGGAATTTGGCCATGTGGAGCTTGTTTCGACAGCTATTAATATGGTATTAACAGGGACAACAAGTCCCGGTGATCCTAATTCTGCTCCACTAAAGGAAGGTGTAAATAAGCGCAACAGCTATTTTTTTATACAAACCGGTCAAACCTCGCTGCCAGGTGATTCGATGGGACGCGCATGGACTGGTGATAATGTATTTAGCAGCGGCAATCTCGTGCTTGATCTGCTGCATAATTTCTTCTTGGAGTGCGGAGCACGAACGCATAAAATGCGAGTATTTGAGATGACGGATCACCCTACAGCAAGGGCAATGATTGGCTATTTACTCGTTCGCGGCGGCGTCCATGTACTTGCCTATGCCAAAGCGCTCGAAATCGCAACGGGTGTTGATGTGAAGAAGCTTATCCCTATTCCCGACCTTAGCAACAACAGCTTCGAAACGGCTCGAAAATACGAAGCAATGGGGCTTGGCAACAAGCTGTACACATTCAGCCAGAACGACTACAAGGATATTGTCCTCATTTGGAATGGACAAAATCCGCTTACCGGCGCTGAGCTTGAGGTCATTCAAGGCGCACCGCAAGGCGCACCTATGCCTGATTTGAGCGAGCTTCCAGAAGAGTTTGCGCCAGGCATCTCGCAAGAGGATTTTATTGAAATTGCCCGTCGGCTGCAGAAAAACGCCGGACTATAATCATGTCATGATTCAAGGAAGACCTCCTCATGCGCGCAAAGCGGCTTGGAGGTCTTCCTGCTCCTATTCCCTCGTTTTCCTATGCTATACTAAACAAAAGGCGAGGGAACGAAGGTGATTGCGATTCAAGTTTTGGCTATGCTTACTATGCTTATTGATCATATTGGTCTGTTATGGTTCCCTGAGAACGTCGTTTGGAGAATCATTGGACGGCTGGCACTCCCCTTCTATGCGCTCGCGATTGTCCTCGGTTATTACCGAACGAGCAATTTGGATCGTTATCTGAAACGGGTTGCATGGATCGCGCTTTTATCGCAGCTGCCTTATCAATTTGCTTTTTACCGGCTTGAAGTCAATACGGTAGGCACTTTATTCGTCTGCCTGCTGCTTCTGCGCCTTCTAGACAAATGGAACGGAAAGCCGCTTCTTCAAGTTCTGCTTTGCCTTTCACTCGCTGGACTTCTCGAGTTTATGCCCTTCAGCTATGGCGCATATGCTGCACTGCTCGTACTCATTTATCGTTATGCTCAAAATCAATCCTTTGTTGTGTTTCACTTCTCCTTGGAAGTGGTAAGCATCTTTATAAAGGAATGGTTCATACAGCCCTTTAGCATATTTGCTACTATTCTTATGGTCTATGTGCCTGATTTCATGCGCAGCCTCGAAACCATCAAAGTGCCGCGCTTCGTCTGGCGCAGCTTTTATCCGCTTCATTTGACGCTCATCGCAATCGTTTATTACGCAACCAGCAGCGAAAGCTTTAAGGAAATATTTCGCAAGCTATCATTCAGTTGATCATTCCGCCAGTTTTTCTATGGCTTTCATACATGAGATTGCAGCTGCTACACCTCTAAAGCATGTGCAGTAATTGTCGAACATGTTAGAAAAGTGTAAATAAAGTAAACAAAATTCTGACCACATATTCATAAGGGGCTAAAATATTTACGTTAGAATGGAGGAAATTGATCGGAGGTGTTATAGGAAATGATGAAAATCGTTACCTTTAAAAGTCGTTCTGTCCCAGTCTATTACCCTAATGAACAATCCGCATCCATAGATCTGCTTCATCATAAATTGTACGAACTAGAACTCGATTTTGACTTCCGCAAAAAGTGGAGAAGAATCAAATCTGTTGAAATGGTGCGTGATGTCGCTATTTTCCAATATAACGACGGCACAAAGCTCTACCTTGAAGTATGTTAGATAACTCGTAAAGAAAGACCTGCAGGCAAAGTGCCCGTCAGGTCTTTTTGTGTTTTTATCAATCCCATTCACCTATAAAAAATGCCCCAACAGCATATCGCTGCTAGGGCATTACTCATTCTCCTTTAAGCTAAACCTTAAATTTCATAATTTCCTTCTGCAAATGCTCTGCCATATTGGCAAGCATAGCTGATGCCGCTGCAATTTCTTCCATCGAGGCCGTCTGCTGCTGCGCCGCCGCAGCTACAGATTGCGTACCAGAAGCCCCTTCAACCGCGATATCAACGACCTCTTTAATGGTCAGCATCACTTGCTCCGTACCTGCTGCAATCCCATTTGCTGCTTGCGAAACCTCATCAATTTGCTCAGCGACCTGCATAACCTCGTCCCGTATAGAGCCAAACATGCGGCCTGCTCCTTCAACTGCTTGGATGCCGCCGGATACGACAGTGCCCGCATCATTCATCGCCAGCACCACACGTTCCGTCTCCGTGCCAACAGCCATAACAATCTTCGTAATATGATCGCTTGATTCCTTCGTTTGCTCTGCCAGCTTGCGAACCTCGCCAGCTACAACTGCAAAGCCTTTGCCATGCTCACCCGCTCTTGCCGCTTCTATAGAAGCGTTCAGTGCAAGCAGATTCGTCTGAGCAGAAATGTCAGATATAACCTGCACCATTCTAACGATTTCAGTGGATCGATTCCCAAGTCCTTGTACGGCTGCAGCCAAACTATTAAACGATAGCTGGATTGATTCCATTTGAACAACTGCCTGCTGCAGCGTCTCGTTTCCTTCTGTTGCCTGGCGGGAAGTTTTTTTGGCTGCATGTGATGCTTGCTCCGTGCTAACCGCAATTTGCTGAACGCTTGCCGACATTTCATGGATAACCTGAAAGCTCTGCTCAGCACTAGCCGATTGCTTCTCTGCCCCATCTGCTACCTTCTGAATCGTATATGCGATATGTTCGCTTGCATGGCTGGTTTGCTCTCCGCTAGCCATAAGCTCCTCCGAGGAAGCGGCTACCTGATCCACGCTGCTCCCCACCTCGTGCACAAGCGTTTTGAGCTGCTTTACCATTTCATTAAAGCTTACAGCAAGTACGCCTGTCTCATCTCGGTAATGGCAAATAATTGGATCTATTTGAAGATTACCTTTTGCAACCTCCATTGAAAGCGCAGAAACCTGCTTGATTGGCCGTGTCATGCGGATCGTAAAGAGTATTGTTGCTGCCATACCGACCGCTATCGTAATTAATAAGGTAACGATTGTAACCGTCACAATCTGTTCAGCACCCTTATTAAAATCCTGCATATATGTACCCGAGGCAATAATCCAGCCCCAGTGAGGGTCCTTCTCTAGGTAAGTAATTTTCGACGCCAGTTCATTCTCTGTACCCGGAAGCGCCCAAGTATAATAAACAAAACCGCCACCCGACTCCGCTTTCTTCATGAAGGCATCCGAAACAGGGAGGCCCCATTCAGAATCGAGCACTGGTTCTCCATTGCCGTACTTAAGTCCAGCAAGACTGCTGCCCTCCATCGTGGGATGGGCAATCGTGAGTGAGTCTTTGTCTAATGCAAAAACATAACCGTTTTCGCCGAGATCAATGCTTTTATTGATAGGCCGTTTGCCTGCCTCATTCTTTGGCCCAAGCATAGTGACTTTGACGAACTCTTCTGCTTTGGCGCGGTCAATCGCTCCTGCTTTCACCTGTGTGTCGAGCAATGCAATTAAACCAATGGTGCTTTTAACGCTATTTTGAAGCAGCTTCTCGCCGCCGTTGTCCAGTTCGCTAACAGCAGTATTGTAACTTAAAGTACTAACTAGAATGCTAGGAATTAAAAGAAGCGACAAGCATAACGCCATTAGCTTTATACGAATCGTAGGTTTGATCGATCGAAGATTTTTTAGCTTGCTCAATAGACTCACTTTACAGTTCTCCTTTAGTCATCTTCTTTGCTGTGTATTCCGAACGTCGTATCATGGATATATCAAGCACGTCAGGTTCCTGTGGTTTGCCCAGAAGGAATCCCTGTACATAATTGCAACCCCATTCGCCTAATAATTCGTATTGTTCCTTGTACTCTACACCCTTGGCAATCACTTCAAGACCAAGCTTATGAACGAGATTAATGATGCCTTCAACGATAATGCGATCCGCGCTTTGCAGATCAATGTTTCTAATGAATGACTTATCGATCTTAAGGCAATGAATCGGCAATTGATTCAAGTTGGTGAGGGAAGAGAATCCTGTTCCAAAATCGTCTAGTATGATTCGAACGCCAGCTACTCGAAGCCAGCTAAGTGTAGATATGGCTGTAGTTGAAGTATGAAGCATACAGCTTTCCGTTATTTCAAGCTCAAATGAGGAGGGCGCAAGCTCATATTCCTTTAACACATGCAGCACCGTTTGTGAAAAGGTCAGATCTTGCAGCTGAAGAGAAGATATATTAATTGACATGTTAAGACTATTCAAACCATATTTGCTCATGTTCGCGAGCGTTTTGCACGATTCTCTAAGCACCCATTCTCCAATAGGTACAATGAGACCGCTATGCTCAGCTATAGGTATAAATTCTGTAGGTGAAATATCGCCAAGCTCAGGATGCTGCCAGCGCAGCAGCGCTTCAAATCCTCTAAGCTTGCCGTCCTCCATGCGATAGATAGGCTGATAGCTGAGGTGAAATTGCTGTAAATATAATGCTGGTCTTAACGCCGCTTCGATAGCGATGCGTCGATTAAGCTTATTCGTATCTTCCAAATTATAAAATCTTGCTCGATTGCCGCCCTGCTCTTTTGATTGGTATAGGGCAGACTCCGCTCGGCATATAAGCTGTTCGCTTGTTCGTCCATCCTTCGGGTATAACGTTGCCCCAATACTCGAGGTCAAATACAGCTCCGCTCCGTTAATATCGATGGGACGCTCAATCGCATTTTTGATAGCCTCCACAGCTTGTATGCTTTGACATTCATCATGTTCTACAGGCATAGCTACCATAAATCTGTTTCCACCAACTCTACTCACCGTTGTAGCAGCCTTTCTAGCTTCAGCCAGACGCTGCCCCATCATGAGGAGTACATGGTTGCCAAACTCTGTTCCTTTGGTTTCATTTAAGCGATAAAATTTATCCAAATCCACCAACGCCACCACCATCCGCTTGCCTGCTGCACGTACGACATTTACGGCCAATTCCAGCTGTGCATAAGCCTCCTTGCGACAAGGCAAACCGGTCAACGCATCCATGTTGTTCGACCACCATCCTTTTCCATTTCAGTTATATACACTCATTTTGTCATACAACTATTAGAAAAATTAATGAGCAATATTTAGAACATTGTTAGATAATTTAATACCTGTTCTAACAACCTTACAATTAGGAGAATGGCGGCGAATATTCATAGTATTGCTGGGCAAATGGGCAAAAAAAAAGAATCACTCCATGTTATAGAGTGATTCTTCTTACATAATAGCTTATTCAGGTTTGATTCTTGCTCGTATGCTGAGCGGTATACTTATAGCCGAATCCCCAAACCGTTCGAATGAGCCGCGGTTCCTTCGGGTTCTGTTCAATCTTCTTGCGAAGGTTGACGATATGTACGTCTATGGCACGGTCTGTTACGAAGGAATCAAAGCCGCGGATCGTATTTATAAGTTCTTCCCTGCTAAACACCTTGCCCGGATGTGCAAGAAATAATTTCATCAGCTCATATTCCGAGAAGGTTGTTTCAACTAACTTCCCGCGAACCAGCAATAGGCGTCTCTCAAAATCAAGCTGAATGAGCTCCCCCTCTTCGGTCGCTTCCACTGCTGCTGAAACCTGCTGCATTGTCTCTGTCTGCATCGTATTCGATCGACGAATTAACGCCTCTACCCTAGCTGTCATTTCGTGCATGCTGAATGGTTTGCACATGTAATCATCCGCTCCAGCTTTTAAAGCCTGAACTCTTTCTGACACTTCACTCTTCATGGATAGAATCATAATCGGTACGTTAGAGCGCTTTGTAATTAGCGCACACACTTCCATTCCGTCCAGATCGGGCAAGATTAAATCAAGCAGCACCAAGTCCGGATTAAA
Source organism: Paenibacillus sp. 01T424 (assembly GCF_056398745.1). Lineage (NCBI taxonomy): Bacteria > Bacillati > Bacillota > Bacilli > Caryophanales > Paenibacillaceae > Paenibacillus > Paenibacillus sp. 01T424. The sequence continues at coordinate 28,696 of NZ_JBFTPZ010000019.1, forward strand.
CTCTGATGCGAGTCTTAATCCATCATCCGCTCTATAAGCTTGCATGACAGAATAGCCTTCCTCGGATAAATACATAGACAGCATATCACTCATCATGACGTCATCTTCAATAACTAAAACCTTATACATTGTCGTCACCCTTTTTGAGGATTGAAGATTTCTGTCGAATATTTTTTGTATCTCTACTATACCTTAACGTTATTAAAGGAACAACAAGTTGTTAGAAATTTGTTAGGTTTTATTGTCGAATACATCTTTCGCTTTCCGAAGCCCATCCAAAAGCCGCTTTAACGTCACCTCTAACTGAATCATAGCTTTTTGCAAATTGTCTGATTCTAGCTCCGGCAGCTTCACGATTCGCTCAACCTCACAAGCCGCCTCTAACAATTCGTAGGCGGATAAATAACCGGCAGCCCCCTTAAGTGTGTGAGCCATTCGTTTGACAATTGTTAGCTCCGATTGCTTAATCATCATTCGCAGCTGGTCTGCAAATGAATCGTAATCAAGCATAAATTGCTCCATCATATGCAGCAAGATCGGCAGTTTTCCATTCACTCTTGCCAGTGCGCTTTCAACGTCCATGCCGTCAATAGACGGCAAACTATCTATATTTGCTGGTTCTAATGTACGTGTACGATCATTTAGCCCAGATTTGACGACCGGCTGAATAGTCGAACCGCTGATTTCCTTCAACCAATAGGAAATGACATTATGAATTCGCTCGGAGGAAATAGGCTTCGTTACCACATCGTTCATCCCCAGCTTCAAATAACGCTCGTGATCATTGCGAAGCACGTTTGCCGTCACGGCAATAATCGGAATATGATCATATTTAGCTTGTGTGCGAATGATGCGAACCGCTTCCGATCCATCCATTATCGGCATATGAATATCCATTAATATAAGATCCCAGCGCTCTTCACCCAGCTTCATCAGCACTTCTTCGCCATTCTCAGCTAAGCCGACCTCGTAGCCCCGCTCCTTCAAAATTTCGATTGCAACCAGCTGATTAATTTTATTGTCCTCTGCTAACAAAATCCGCGTATTTGTCATATTTTGTTGAATCGTTGCTTCGAGCGACTCGATTTCTTGTTCCTTCCCATTCGTGCCATTATGATCCAGAACACTTTCAATTGCACGAAGCATAGCCGTTCTCATGATAGGCTTAATTAACAATGTTACCGGTCTTTGCTCAGCAGGAAGCTGCATCATTTCGTCGCGTCCATAAGAGGTCGTCATAGCAATGGTTTTAACACCAGCTAGTTCCGCATCACGATGGAATTCAAGCCAGGTTTCTGCACCGTACATATCCGGCATCTCCATATCAAGCACGATAAGCTTCGGCAGAGCGCCAGCTCCAATGCGGCGCAGGCGATCTCTAGCCATTTTCCAAGAGTGAAATGGAATAGGCGTCAAGCCAAACGATTCGACAATATCGCTCCAGTGCTCCCGCATCTCGTCATCATCCTCTACGATCCACACGGGCTGCTCCAATAAATCCTGATGAACCTGCAAACGCGGTTCGGTATACTTATGAATAATAGTGAATGGCAGCGTAAAGTAAAACTCGCTTCCAACAAGCGCTTTGCTGGTAACCTTCAGCTTGCCTCCCATTAATTCAACAAATGATTTGGATATGACAAGTCCAAGTCCCGTTCCACCAAACTTCCGTGTTGTTGATCCATCCGCTTGCGTAAACGGTTTAAAGAGCTTCTGGACCTGCGCCTCGCTCATCCCAATCCCCGTATCCGAGATGATAAACTTCACGTCTACCCCTTTATCCGTCTGCTCCACTATCTCCAGCTTCAGCCTTACTTTTCCTCTATTCGTGAATTTGATCGCATTCATGCACAAATTGAGCAGCACCTGCTCAAGACGCAGCGCATCGCCAATAATCGTTTGCGGCAATTCCTCTGGCGTATCAATAATGAATTCAAACTGCTCTTTACCGCCCATAAATACGCTTAATTGATCAGTGATCCGGTGCATCAGCTCCTCAGGCTGGAACGGCTGACGTTCGATGTCGACCTTGCCTGCTTCAATTTTGGAGAAATCCAAAATATCATTAATAATTCGCAGCAGCGTCTCCGAGGAGGTATTCATCTTGTCCATATAATCCTTCTGTGACGAAGACAGCCCTGTCTTGCGCATTAATTGCGTCAAGCCGATTATCCCATTAAGCGGTGTGCGTATCTCATGGCTCATGAGTGCTAGGAATCGGCTTTTCGCCTGATTGGCTTCCTCCGCTTCGAGTGTGGCGCGAACAAGCTTCTCCTGCACCATCTTCTGCTCCGAAATATCTCTGGCTATACAAGAAAAAAACAGCTCACCCGTATCTTCATCCTTATGCGGCACGATGACCATGGAAACGTACAGCGGCTCGCCATTTCGCTTCATCAACTGCGCGTCGCTTTCCCAGTAACCAAACTCTTTGGCGAGCGCTGCTCCTCTCACAAGCTCCGAATACATTTCTGGATGAGAATATTCCTCTACCATATGCACCTGATCCGCATTGCTTTGCAAGCCCAGCATTTCTCTGCCTGCCCCATTCATATAGACGAGCTTGCCTCTTGAGCTGACTGAAGCTATTAAATCCTTGGCTGATTCAACGATGTCGAGCAAACGATTGCGTGCTTTCTCTACATGCTTGCGGTCGGAAATATCGAGCACCATACCTACAACACCAGAGAACCGTCCATTGCGGTCACGCAAACCATTCGAGCTGTGCAGCGTTGGAATTCTTGTTCCGTTTTTATGAATAAAGGTCCATTCCCTCTCATAGGAGAAGCTCGTGCTGCGGAGCTCCTTGAATACTTCAAGACCAGGCTGAACCGTTCTGCCAAGCTGTTCGGTAAGCTTCTCAGCTTCCAAGCGAACCTCATCTAGATCCATGAACAACAGCGGTGTAGCGCTCCCAGCTAGCTCCGAAGTCTTGTAGCCCAGCATCTCTTCAGCTGTTTTATTCAGATAGGTGACCTTATACTGATCGTCGAGCACGATAAATGCATATTGATTCTGATTAATAATTGCCTCAAGGCGATCGAACATTTCTTGCAAATGCTCCATCATGCCGTTCACAGAATGACCAAGCTGACCAATCTCATCATACGGCTCAACTTCAAGATGCTCAGCCTCGAAGCTCCCCGCTGCAGCCTGCTCCGTAACGCCCAAAATACGTTCTAACCGCTTCACAATACGTTCGAAGTAGAGAAAGAAGAAGATAACAATGATTACTTCCGAGACAGCAATCGTCGTGAAAATACGCCAAAAGATCGGCTTTACCTCTTCTTCCAGCTTGGACATTGGCTCTTGCAATGCAAAACGCCATGGCGTTTCACTCACCTTCGTATGAAATACCGCGTACGCTCTTCCCGCTATGTTAATTTCTGAAACACCCTCATAGGAGCCAAGCATTTTCTCGGCAATCGGAGACAAGGAAGACTTCTCATGAAATAAGCCCTTGCTAATGATCTCTTGGTCATCAGAGCTATAGATGATGCCGCCTTCATCATTGAACAAGCGTATAATCGTTTGATCTCCTGTAAATTCAATGAATGGCCGAAGTGTAGCCATGACAATAGAGGCGTACACAACTCCTTTGAGTTCATTCGTAGCCCCATATACAGGTACAACAATAAATGATTGTGTAGCATCAGAAAAAGAAGGCTTAAAAGGGTCCGTAATGACCACTTTGCCTGTAATCGACTCCTGAAAAAATGACTCCATACTCATGTCTCGTCTAATACCATCGGTACGCAGGCCTATGCCTGATTCATCTATATACCCAATCGAGTGATAGATAAAGCCCCCGCGAACGAGCTCACGTCCAAAATAATGAAGACGCTCCTCATCTGTGCCAAAACGGACAACCTCTGTTCGGCTCATCACAATAACCTCCGCCTTGCGGATAGCCATCCATGACGCCAATTCGTTTGCACGTTTGTTTTGCATACTGCTTGTTTTCTCGATTTCGGATTTGAGCATTGCATCCTTGACCGCAGAATAGTTGCCTATTCCGGCAATCAACAGCGGAAAAAAAGAAATGAGAACAATCAAGATCAAACCTTTTGTACGCAACGACATTTTTTTCAAACCACTTCCACCTTTCGCTACGCATGAGCCAAATCTGCCTGACTTTGACACTATTATATCTCTTTCAACTATTATTTGGATAATAAAAAAACGCTAGAGTCTGCATGCCGCAACACTGCGGTTAGCTGCTCTAGCGTCTCATTATCATTTATAGTAAGCTATTCGGCTGCAAGCACCGATTCAATACGGCTAAGCTCCTCGTCGCTGAAATCAAGACGGCGTAGTGCTGCAACATTATCATCAATTTGTTCAACACGACTTGCTCCGATCAAAGCCGAAGTTACTCTTCCGCCTCGGAGTACCCAAGCAAGAGACATTTGGGCAAGCGATTGTCCACGATGCTGTGCAATCTCATTCAACAGCTTAATCTTATTCAATGTGCTGTCTGTAATATGATCCGCCTTCAGAAATACACTTGGTCCTCCAGCGCGTGAATCGGCAGGAACACCGTTCAAATAACGATTCGTCAACAAGCCTCCAGCAAGCGGAGAAAATACGATCGAGCCAATGCCTTCTTCGTCCAAAACATCCTGCAAGCCGTTCTCGATCCAGCGATTGAACATCGAATAGGATGGCTGATGAATAAGGAAAGGCGTACCTAGATCCTTCAGAATAGCGGCCGCTTTAGCTGTTTGCTCTGGATTGTAATTCGAAACGCCGACATACAGCGCTTTTCCTTGGCGCACAATATGATCAAGAGCCCCCATTATTTCTTCAAGCGGTGTATCCGGATCTGGACGATGGTGATAAAAAATATCGACATAATCAAGGTTCATCCGCTTTAGGCTTTGATCCAAGCTGGAAACCAAATATTTGCGTGAGCCCCATTCGCCATAAGGGCCTTCCCACATATAGTAGCCAGCTTTGGTTGATATAATAAGCTCATCACGATATGCTGCAAAATCTTGATTAAGTATTTGGCCAAACATTTCTTCTGCTGATCCAGCAGGCGGTCCATAGTTATTCGCAAGATCGAAGTGCGTAATGCCTAAATCAAATGCACGGCGTACCATGGCACGCCCATTCTCATGACGGTCAATGCCGCCGAAATTATGCCACAATCCTAAGGAAATTGCCGGCAGCTTTAAGCCGCTTCGTCCGACACGGTTATACTTCATGCTCTCATACCGATTATTAGCCGCTAAATAAGTCATGTTCAATATTCCCCCAAACCGTTATTGGAATCGCTTATTGTGCTTATTAAGCATCAACAAACTGCTTCCCGTATATTGTACAACTGCAGCTTGCCAAATGGAAATGCAACTATTTGATCAGCCTTTTCTCCAGCTTCAAATGCGGACTGTTGCGGACGGTTTCCTCGAAAAAGCTCGTTTGCTCCCGTACAAGGCGCTCCCATGCCTGAACGCACACGGGGTCGAAATGTCTCCCGCTCTCCTTTAGGATAATTTCCATAGCTGCCTCATGCGACATCGCCTTTCGGTAAGAACGTGACGAGGTCAAAGCATCATAAACATCCGCTACGGCAGTGACCCGTGCAAGCAGCGGTATCTGTTCACCTGCAAGCTGATCAGGATAGCCGCTGCCGTCCCACTTCTCATGATGAGACCTTATAACAGAAAGCTCCTCCGGCATAAAACCTAATCTTTTGCACAAATCGTAGCCCGATATAGGATGCACCTCAATAATTTCACGTTCCTCTGGTGTAAGCTTGCCTGGCTTGTTCAAAATCGTATCCGGTATTCGCAATTTGCCGACATCATGAACTAATCCGCCTTGCGCAATCGCTCTTAATTCAGCTGAGCTGAGTGAGAGCTCCTCTCCCAGCTTCAAAGCATAGAGGGCTACCCGATAGTTATGGCCTGCTGTGTAAGAATCACGTGCTTCCGTTGTCATCACCAGCTCTCGAACGCTTGTAGACATATAGGTGTTAATCCAATCGCGCGGATTGGCGCGGAACATCAGCTTAATAGACGCTGTAATGGATTTGGAGCTGACATATTGATTTACAATACCCCAAACCATAACAATAACCGAAGCAAGCAATAGGAAATGGTAAAGCCACCAGCTTATATTCCAAGCTTCGCCACTCACGATAATCAGCTGTGCAATAATCATCCAGCCTGAGCTGTACACGATGGCGAGCTGCAATGGAAAACGAGAGGATATGTACGCTTGCAAATACCGATATATTGTCCAGCCATTCAAAGCGATCGTAAATAGGCTTGCGGCCCATTTCATCGGCAATTCCTTAAAATGTAGAAATAGAATAAGATTCGGGTAAAACCAAAGGATGGTGCAAAGGGCAAGAAGCAAGGATATCCATAAGGGCAAAAGCATTCGCTGCAACTGCGCAAACCATTTGATGAGAGGACGATCTACAGATATAGAGGACAACCACAACCATACAACGGCCAGTATAACGCTAAGCTGAGCAGTGCTGCCTGCAGTACTTGAGTGATGCGTTAAAAAACCAGGGGTAGATAAGCCATGCAGAACAAACAATGCAGATAATGATACATAAGATAACGATAGAAAACTAATCTTAATATTGCGAAGGGTAATCGCGACGAATCCTACAGCAATAGCAAGGATCAGTGAGATCAATGCTACGAGACTGACGATATAAAAATGCTCTTGAGGTGCGTTAATGCTCTTATCAAGCTCCGAACCTCGCAACGCGAAATAGCCTGCCAACGGCAAAAGCATTAATAAAACTAAACGTGTGTATACCCACATATTTTTGCGCAAGCTTATTCCTCCTAGATGTCGTTCTTTATATGTATTTGCTGGTAAACATACCGCCTGTGGGAGGCGCAAAATGTAAAGCTTCATTAAAAACCAACATGAAACTTGTAGGATAATGTTGGATATTCGTCTTTTACTATCATATCATCACGGAGTCAACCTATAAATAGTGAAATTTCGCGGAAATACGGATAATTCGAGCCGACAACATATATTTTTATTTTAGATTAAGGTTTTTTCAATCTTGTTTTGTTATAGTAGTTGAAGACAGGTAAATTGAAGGGAGTTTATGGAATGAATAACAAGGAATCGCAGCCAAACAAAGACGCAGAAAACGAATTGACTGCGAAGGAAGAACGTTACGAGCTCGAACAGACAGAAGAGCAGGACAAGCTTTCGGATCAAGATACAGCTATCGAAGAGGAGCTTCAACAAGAATTAAACGAAGAGCTTCCTGAAGCATCAAACGACGAGGTTCGTGCTGCTGCCCTAAATTCGGAGAGCGTTCATCAGGCTCCCAAAGGCGGAAGCGGTAAAGCATGGTTGATCGTCTCAGCAGTACTAGCTATTTTGCTGATCGTCGTATTAATTAAACCGCCATTTGGATCAAGCAATGAAACCGTGGCAACTGTCAACGGTGTCAACATAGGGAAAGACAGACTTTACGATGAGCTAGTTAAAGCAGGCGGTCCGGCTACACTTGAGAACATCATTACACAAGAGCTGATCTTCCAAGAAGCAGAAGCAAATAACGTCAAAGTTACAGACGCTGACGTGGATGCTGAAATTGCGCTGATCAAGAAGAGCTTCGGTACGGACGAGCAGTTCAGTAATGCACTTGCTCAGTACAACATGACGCTTGAAAACTTGAAAAGCGATACAAAAATCAATCTAACGATTCGTAAAGTTTTGGAGCCAAAAACAGACGTAACTGCGGAAGAAATTCAACAGTTCTATGATACGAACAAAGCTGCACTTGGCACGCCTGAGCAAATTCAAGCTTCACACATTTTGGTAGCTACAAAAGAAGAAGCTGACGCTATTCTAGCTGAGCTTAAGCAAGGCGGCGACTTCGCTGCAATTGCAAAAGCGAAATCGATCGACCCAGGTTCGAAAGATAATGGCGGAGATCTTGGCCTATTCGGAAAAGGAAAAATGGTTCCTGAGTTCGAAGCTGCTGCTTTTGCTCTAAAAATCAATGAAATCAGCGGTGTTGTTCAAACCGAAAACGGCTTCCACATTATTAAGAAAACAGCTGAGAAAGCTGCTGTTGTTCCAACGTTCGAAGAGAAAAAAGAAGAAATTAAGAACCAGCTTGTTGCTACAGAAGCAAATGAGCTATCCGAAGCTTGGATGACAGAAATTCGTGCAAAAGCAAAAATCACGAACACACTGACTCCAGCAGCTACTGACGCTCCAAAAGCTGAATAATAGCTAATGCTTTCTTTAAAGGGACTGTGCTTCATAGGTTATTTATAACCTGTGGGCACAGTCCTTTTTTCACAATAAAAAGCCCCCCTTTCACCCGGAGGGATGGGCTTCAGGGAGGCTTTGGCTTCAGAAAGACAGATGAGCCTCTTCAATTTTATGTCATTCTTCTGAAGTTAATATATATTATTCTATGACTATCAATTGGCGTAGATGATTGTTTTACTAGATTCGACCATTTTAAAACAGGCAATCGATCGGTTAGGGATAGTCGTACGGATGACGGGGAGGGCGAAATGACTCTGTAGGCGTGATTTAGGACATAAATAGTGAGGTAGCGTGTATTGCGAATATGATATGATGGTGAAATATGCCATGTACCTATTATTGGAGGGAAACAAGTGAGCAACTACGAAGTACGCAGCTATAAGGATACGTATACCTTGTATGAGTTAACGGAAGAAAGCACGCAATCCCGCATCATTGTATGTCCAGAGCGCGGCGGTATCGTTATCGGCTGCCAGCTGCATGGACTAGAGCTCTTTTATTTGGACAAAGCGACGTTTGAGAACCCCACAGCCAATATCCGCGGAGGCAATCCGATCCTGTTCCCAATTAGCGGGCAGCTTGCTAACCAAACTTATGAGTGGAACGGTCAATCGTACACGATGGCTAATCACGGCGTTGCCCGTACTGCTGTATGGGATGTTGTCAGTACAAAAACGGATGGTGAGGCTTCGATTACAATCCGCCTGCAAAGCAATGAAGAAACGCTGCGCTCCTACCCTTTTGCATTCGAATTGTTGTTTACCTATGTACTGCAGGATGGTCAATTACATACGCGTCAGCTGTACCGCAATCTAAGCGAAGCAGCTGCGATGCCTTTTTATGCTGGCTTCCATCCTTATTTCGCCATTGATTCGGATAAAAAGATCGCATATGAAAGCGATGCTACCCGCTATGTCGATTATAACGATAATGTAGAGAAACCATTTGATGGTGTTATCGACTTGGAAGGACTTGTGGAATCCGTATGCCTGCTCGATGCGAAGAAGAGCGAAATCTCCTTCGTCGCTTTGCAAGGCGCTCGCGTTCGTCTAACTTACGATGACATTTTCAAATATATGGTACTTTGGTCCGTTAAGGATCGGCCTTTCGTATGTGTAGAGCCATGGATGGCTGAAAATGGTGAGCTTAACCGTCAAGAGGAGCTTGTCATGCTGAACGCTGGCGAAGAGCTGCATGCCAACATGACGATTAGCTGCGAACGTTAAGTCCTGTCTCTTTGGACGAACGATTCAGCCATTAAGCAAAAAAAGAGAGGGAAGCCTTGCAAGCCATGGGTTCGGTTCCATGGTGCAAGGCTTCCCTCTTTTCATTTTAAGAGCAACGAACTAATAGCCTTCGCCTTGACCGCCTGTAACGATAGCGATACCAGAGCTTGCTCCAATACGTGTAGCGCCCGCTGCGAACATTTGCAAAGCAGTTTCCCGGTCGCGTACGCCGCCGGATGCTTTCACACCGAGGTCAGGACCTACCGTACGGCGCATCAGCGCGATATCCTCTACCGTAGCGCCTCCCTTGCCAAAACCCGTCGATGTCTTCACGAAATCTGCGCCAGCCTGTTTGCAAATTTCACATGCGACAACCTTTTCTTCATCCGTTAGAAGTCCCGTTTCAAGAATAACTTTAAGCAGGGCTTGTCCTTTAACCGCCGCAGCTACACCCTCAACATCACGCTTCACGCCTTCAAGATCGCCTGATTTCATCAAGCCGATGTTTAAAACCATATCCACTTCCGTTGCTCCAGCTTCAATAGCAAACTTCGCTTCTGCTGCCTTAGATGCCGTCATCGTCGCTCCTAATGGGAAACCAACGACTGTCGTTATGCCTACTCCCGATCCCTTTAGTTCTTCAGCAGCTGTTGCTACCCAGCCTGCATTTACGCAAACCGTTGCAAATTGATACTGCTTAGCCTCGCGGCAAATTTGAAGTACCTCATCCTTTGTTGCATCAGCTTTAAGTATTGTATGATCGATCATCGCCGCTATTTCCGCAGGCGATAAATTCATATCGTTGCTCATTTTGCTGCTCCTCCTCTATCATTTTGATTGCTCCAAACATTGCTCTGCCGGTACGCCTCATCCCTATCCTATCCAAACGAATGGGCGAGATACGCATGATACGTTTCATTATACGAAGCTTTGTTCAAAACAACAATAATATAGCGCCGAAAATACCACATGCTTACTTTTTTGCAGATGATCTTTCCTACAGAAGTCATGTGGACAAACGGATGGTTGTGTTCTATTCTTTACTATGTACTAACAAACTTATCCAGTCTGAACCGCAGAGAGGTGCGCAGCTTGACCTTGTTTTCGAAATCAAAGCGCGAAGCTGATTTATTCGGCAGCGCTTTTCATTATGCCTCAATAGGCATGGCATTAGTAGATTTAGATGGTCGTTTTATCGTAGCCAACCCTTCCGCTCAAACGATGCTGGGTTATGAGGAGAAAGAGCTTATCAATCTTACGTTTGGCCAAATTACCCATCCGGATGACTTGGAAGAGGATTACCGCTACGTGAAACAGCTGCTCGAGGGCGAAATCGACACCTTTCAAATGGAGAAGAGATACTTCAAAAAGACCGGCGGCATTGTAACCGTGCTTCTTTCCGTATCCCTTGTATATGATAGGCATGGCGCCCCCCGTCATTTTATATCGCAAATGATGGACATTACAGAGAAGACGCAAGCCGTGTCGGAAGTAAGGCAGCTTACGATGCGTATCTCCACTATTTTGGAGAGTATCTCAGATGCATTTTTCTCACTGGATCATGAATTTAGGTTTATCTATACGAACAATGCGACTCAGGAACTATTTAAGCGAAACAAGGAACAATTGATTGGTTATAGCATATGGGAGCTATTCCCTTGGCTCGCAGAGTCCATAAGCCATCTAGAATATAGGTTGTCTATGGAAACCAATCAGCACCGCATGTATGAGCAATTYATTCCACGGCTTAATAATTGGTTTGAGTCGAATTTATACCCGTCCGAATTTGGACTCTCCGTTCATTTTCGCCAAATTACAGAGCGGAAGCGAATCGCTGACAAGCTGCTGGAGAGCGAGAAGAGCTTCCGGCTGCTTGCTGAAAATTCAAGCGACATGATCTCCAAGCATGATCGAGATGGGTTATTTACTTATGTATCCCCTGCTTGCTATATGCTGCTAGGCTTTCGTGATGACGAGCTGATTGGATCGTCACCGTTTGTTTTGTATCATCCTGATGACAGAGGGAGAATGCTCGAAAATCAGGAGCTCATTTACAGCAACGTTGAAGCCAATACCATTACTTATCGCATGCGCCGCAAGGAAGGCATTTATCGCTGGCTCGAAACGACCTCCCGCGTCATTTATCATGATGGTGATCGCACGCAGACGATCGTTTCTGTCTCCAGAGACGTTACCCCTCGCAAAGAAAATGAGTTGAAAATGATTGAAAAATATCAATTATTACATAAGCTCTCGCATGTGGATGAGTTGACCAATATTGCAAATCGGCGAGTGTTTGATGAGTCTTGGAACAAGGAATGGCTGGAAGCGCAGCATCACCATATGCCGATCACGCTCATGCTGGGCGATATCGACAACTTCAAATTATTCAATGATACGTTCGGGCATCAAAAAGGCGACGAATGTCTCAGACAAATCGCCGCCGCATTGCGGAGCGCCCTGAAGCGTCCGCTTGATATTGTCGCCCGCTATGGGGGCGAGGAATTTGGATTTATTTTACCTCAAACGAGTGAAGAACGCGCCGACAATATTGCATCTAGACTTCTGGAAGCGGTCAGACAATTAAAAATACCGCATGCAGAATTATCCGGCTGCCAGCAGGTTACGATAAGCTTGGGCTCAGCGACATGGAAGCCTGGCTGCTCCGCTAAGCAAGACGAGCTGTTTACCTATGCAGACAAAGCGCTGTACCAGGCGAAGCGCGAAGGAAAAGATCGATACGTATCACACTAACCACGCGATCGTCGCTGCTGTTTTTCTCGGCTACGATCGCTTTGCTATTTCCGCCAAACCCGCTTGCTTAAGCTGCTTCTCATACACGAAATATACAACTAAGTAAATGACGAAGAACAGACTGGATACGAGATACATCGTCGCATAATTCGACCATGTCGCGACTAGACCAAGCAGCATGGCTCCGCTTCCGATTCCGATATCGAATGCATTATAAAAAGTTGCAGTCGCTACCCCTCTTCGCTGCGGCTCCACCCTGTCAATTACCCAAGCCTGCAAGCCTGGGAAAATAGCCCCGAAGCCCGCTCCATAAAACACCGCTGCAAGCAGCAATGTTCCAGTAGATTTCGTCACATAAAGGATTATGCAGCCCACGATACAAGATATTGCCGCAGGAAACAGTACCCAGAATCTCCCCTTCGAATCGAAAATCCGTCCGCTGATAAAACGTATCAAAAATTCGCTTATAGCAAGGACAAGGAAGAAAAAACCTATATTTTGTACGCCTGTTTCTTTGCCGAACAATGTGATAAAGCTGATAACACCGCCCAGAGACAMACCTACAAGCAGTCCTAATAAAGAAGGCATAAGTGCTTTCGGCTCAATAAACCGCAGCATGAATGAGGTTTCCGTGGCGGACGCTATTTGCGCCTTTGCCCTCTCCTCTTTGGTGTCACCTTTGACGAAGGCCGTACAAACCATCGCAATTAGCAGTATACATGCGCCAACAATGAACAATACGGAGAAACCAAACTCCTCCATCAACCATATGCCAAGGAAGGGCCCGAGCGAAATGGCTACAGCATTCCCTGTACCGAAAAACCCCATGCCCTCTCCTCTTCGGGAGGCAGGTATAATGTCCGAAGCAACCGTTCCGTACAAGGTCGTTGAAATACCGAAGCCTACACCATGCACGATACGAAGCATAAGCATCATCGTAATCGTCACTGCGGCGTAATAGCTGGCCGTACCGATTAAACAAATGGCTACACCGACGAGAAGCAGCAGCTTTTTGCCAAATTTATCAGAAGCCATACCAACAAAAGGTCTTAAAATAACGGCTGAAAAAGTAAATAAACCAATAATGAGTCCGATCTCAGCATCCGACCCGCCTTTATTTGCCGCAAACATCGGAAGTGTAGGCAGCAGCATCTCCAGTGATAAGAACAAAAATAAATTAGATAAAATCAACAAAACAAACGGTTTGGTCCAGAGTGATTCCTTCACCTTATTAATTCCTCTCTTGTTGCTAATAGTCGTGCCTATATTTCCTATAATGGCAAATTGATCTTCTGCACAAAATGGCACTCCTACATGATATCAGCAAAATTGATGTTCGTGACGATGTTTTATTCAAAGAAGGCAAGCTGACCGACGAAGAGTTTGATCAAATCAAGCTCCATCTATTATATTAGGGAAAGAGTTCTGTTTGGAATAATATTTGACAGTACCTATTAAAAAAAGCTCCAAAAGGAGCCTTATCATTACTCTTCTAGTTCACCAGTTTATTTATAATACCATGTTATCGACGTAAAGAATCACTCTTTTAACATATGACTTTTTTTTCGTTTCGAAGTAGCTGCAAAAAACAAACGTCAGTCCATTGTTGGGCTGACGTTTGTATGTGAATATTATTTCAAGCCCGTATTGGCAATGCCTTCAATAAACTTATTTTGAGCCAGGAAGAAAACAACCAGAATCGGGACAGTTGCTATGGTCGAAGCGGCAAGCAGCAGCGGCCAGTCCACGCCGGTATCCGTAGTAAGCAGCGATAAGCCGATCGGCAGCGTGAACAATTCCTTCGTATTTAAATAAATTAGCGGTTCAAAAAACTCGTTCCAGCTATTCATGAATGTAAAGATGCTTACGGTTGCCAATGCGGGCGTGGCAATCGGGAGCATAATCGACCTGAACGTGCGCCACGGCGAACACCCGTCTACTTTGGCTGCTTCATCCAGTTCAATAGGAACGGTAATTAGAAACTGACGTACGAGAAATACACCAAACATCCCTCCCGCTCCAAGCATTGGCGGAAGAATCAGAGGAATATGCGTATCGATGAATCCGAGTTTTGATATCCAGCTGAATAAAGGAATGGCCGTAACTTCTGTAGGAATCATCATCCCGCTGAGCAGGAACAGAAAGATCGCGTTTTTGAATGGAAAGTGCAATCTGGCAAACGCATAGCCTGCCAATGCGGACAAGAAACAAGTGCCTGCCGTGACGAGCACAGCGATATATATACTATTAAAAAAGTAGAGATGAAACGGCATTTCCGTAAACACGCGAATATAATTGAACCATTCCCAAGCTTCGGGTATCCACTGGGGCGGAAATAGAAACACCTCGGAATCCGTCTTCAAGGATGTGCTGACCATCCAAAAAAAAGGGAACAACACGATGAAGGAAACGATTGTTAGAACCAGATAGGATGCAAGGTTGGATGTTATCTTTTTATTGTTCATAATGTACCCATCTCTTTCTCAGTTTCCACTGTATCAAAGTCAGAACCAGGATAATGCTGAACAAAATAAATGCCAGTGCCGATGCATAACCGAATTCGTAGGAGCGGAACGCTTGTTTGAAAATGTAGAAGACCATCACGTACGTGCTAGTTCCCGGCCCTCCGCCTGTCATCACATAGATTTGTCCGAACACTTTAAGAGAACCGATAACGGTTATTATCGTTATCATGAATACGGCTGGCGTAATCATTGGCAATGTAATGGATTTAAAGGTTTCCCAGCGCGAAGCACCATCAATTTTGGAAGCCTCGTAATAATCCTTCGGCACATCGTGCAGAGCAGCCAGGAAGATGACCATGTTCATGCCCACGCCTTTGAGCGCACTGACCACTATAACGGTAGGCATCGTCCAAGTTTCTGAGAAAAGCCAGGCAATCTCCGTTCCGCCAAACGTTCGGATCAGCAGATTGACTAATCCGCCGTCCGTAGAGAAAATAAACTTCCATACGATCCCCCAAACCACGAGGGAAACGACTACCGGCGTAAAGATCGCGGTCCGAAACAAGCCGATGCCCCATATTTTCCGTTTCAATAGCATGGCCAGCAAAAGCGATAAAACAATGTTCAGCGGGACCAAGCCCGCAGAGAAATATACGGTATTCACGACCGTATCCCAGAAGACGGGATCATCGCGCATCGCGTAAATATAGTTATCTAAACCAATGTACGCTGTATCTCCAAATAACGACCAATTCGTAAAGCTCATCACGAAAGCGTACACGATCGGGCCAAACAGAAAGATTATATATCCTGCCACAATAGGCAGTATGAATAAATATCCCATCCACATTTCTTTTGATCTCAAAGATGCTAAACCCGCAGACTTACCTCCGGCCATTCGCGCCTACCTCCTGTTGTCAATATGACGCAACCCTCCCTATAATCTACGAGACCGCCCTATTGTTCATATGGCGATCTCGCAATGCTCCATCGTTCTGGAGGGTTATTTCAATAGAGGATTAATGCTGTCTTCCATAATTTTTAACGCTTGCTCGGTTGTCGTGGAACCGAGCAAAATCGCATCCATGTTTAATGTCACCTGCTCGTCAATCTTGACCCAGTTCGGATGAGAAGGCCGGATTGTACCTTCGGCCAACCGATCGTACGCAGCCACTTTCATCGTTTCAACAGTCGGGAATGGGAACTTGTTAAGATACTCATCGGAGTATAGGACAGACTTTCTCTGCGGCACAAAAAACTGGGCTACTTTAGCTGCATTTTCCTTATTACTAATAAATTTTAAATATTCCAATGCTTCTTCCGGATACTCTGCGTCTTTGAAGATCGAATAGCCTCCAAAGCCGATAGGCACCGTGACGCCATGGTCGCCTTTCGGAAGCGGAGCAATATCCCATTCGAAATCGACTTTGTCACGGTAAGCGCTTGTACGGGTAACGTTTTCAAACGCCATACCAAGCTTACCTGTATCAAAAGTTAACTGCTCGCCGATGCTTGGATGCGCTTTCTTATCGAGCAGCCCTTTAAAGAGATTGATCGCTTTGGCCGTCTCCGGCGTGTTCATAGCGAATTTAGTTGTGTCTTCGTTGAATATTTCTCCACCCATCGCCCAAATCAATGGAATCAGATTGTCGGACCAGTTGGAGGAACTTTGTATGAACTTCACGCCGTATACCCCTTCTTGCGGTTTGGAGATCGCTTCGGACGCTTTGACCATCTCATCGTAAGTCCAGTTGTCCTCTTCATAAAGCTGCATTGGCGACTTCAATCCATTCGCTTCAAACAGTTTTTTATTGTAGAAAACTACCTGAGGCGGCGTAGAGAATGGAATACCGTAGAGTTTGCCGTCCTTTTCAAATGCAGTGAGCGTGGATGGTATTATATCACCGAACGCATAAGCCGCGTCCTCTTTCACGGACGAAATATCGAGCAGCTGGCCCCCATTCATAAATTGCGGAATCATGCGCTCTGAGATCCATACGATATCAGGCGAGGTTTTGGTCGCTGCCATGATCGCCAGTTTCTGCTGGTAGTCCGCCCATGGAATCACGGAAGTTTTGACTGTCACATTCGGATGGAGCTTCTTGTATTCCTCAGCAAGCTCGTCATACAACGCCACCTGGGCATCACTGCCCCAAACGGACATCTTAAGCTCGATAGGATCTTTTGACTCAGCAGCCACTTCCGCACTCGGCGTATTGTTCGCTTTTTCCTTTGCGGCGCCATTATTGTTATTGCCTTTCCCTCCACATGCGCTCAGCAACCCGAGCAGCAATACCATTGACAGCAAGACAAACCCGTATTTTTTCATTTTTATGCCCCTCTCTACGTTTGTAATCGTTTTCTATCACTAGTATAGATCTGATGGCTTCCAGAAAAAATAACGCGAATTCGAGAAAAACTATGTAAATTCGAGTACTTTAATTGAACCAGCTGAATAACAGAACTTCGGCCTAAGCCCGCGTAACAAGGACTTAGGCCGAGATGGTTCCTAATCGTTGACGAAGCCGACAAACACCTCATTGATTCTGGCCATCATATCGTTCAAATTGCCGTTGCCCCATGACGGACGGACAAAATGGAAGCGCAATGCAGTCGTCACGACGGGGTTTTCCAAATTCAACGTCGTATACTGACCCAAAAAAGCGTCCTGATTATTATCTCGGACTTCGGCTATCGTCTTCCACTCTCCGTCTTCCAAAATCTGCAGATCAAAATCTCTGACATGCCAGTTGGCCGAGCCTATAACCGGCACATGTCCGCTCCACAGCTTCACTTGGTTGATCGTTTGCTCCGTTGTCCAGTCCAGTATCAGATAAGGCGTTTGGGAGCCTTTTGATATCCACCGGGTTTCCAAGCTTCCGTCCAGTACTCTTTCTTTTGTATTTGTACCCAGCGTGGAGTCGACCGACAACTGCGCAGTAATCGCCAGATTATTGGTTACATTAAGAACGAACTCTCCAGTGCGAGCAACGCCATCCAAGACGACAGTTGCCTGTAATGCTGCTTCTCCAGCTTGAATCGCGGTAACCACGCCCGTATGATCAACAGTCACTACATCCGGCGTCAGACTTATGAAAGATATGTCCGCATTTTCTAACGAAACGTGAGATCCTGTATTGTATGTGCCGGTCACATGCAGTTGGGTAGTCATGCCCGGCACCAGCTGCAAACGATCCGCCTTTACTTCTACGGCCGCAAGTTCGACAGGAGGGTAGGTTTCAACCCGCAGGTAAGGCCTATAGCTAGAGTCTTGTCCATTGTATAGCTGAGTCAGATAACCGGTTTGATCGGCATCCTGCGCAAAAGCAAGCGATATCGTACGATCGCCATCCAGACGTTCATGCACGAGCACAGACGCATCGAATACATACCAGACGTTCTCGCTGTTATTATTCAGCCGCACAGTCGAGAGCTTTTGCTCAAGCTCTGGCGGAGACTGATACATATCCCATTTCATGGTATCGCCGTCCCAGTCATTGCTATCCACTGCATAGAGAGAAGTTGCCGCTCCCATCTCTCCAACAGGGCTCTCAAGCGCTTGTCCATACACGTAGAGCCATGCGGTAGCCAGCTTGCCTTCAATGGAATTCAGATCAAATTGCAGATAGCTTCTCGCCGATTCGCTATCATCTCCGCCTTTAATCTGTAAAAGTTCCGCAACCTGAGCGTTCTGAGCATTTTGCTGTACGCTTGCTGCCTTGGTTGCCGGCAGCAGTTCGGAAACCACCACTTGATTCTCATAATCCGTCCCGGTATTTCCACTGATCTCATTGCCGGAGAGAAGAATATTCGTGCCGTGCGAAATCTTAACGCCATTCGTATTCCCCGTAACATGATTATCCTGAATGACAATATTCTCGGGTATGCCTGCGCCGTTCCCGGCGTTGGTGGGATCGCCGTCGTCTTTCATTGCAATGATACCCCAGAAGCCAGAAGCCGTATTGTTCACGATCTGATTGCCCTTCACAATTGTTCCGGGCGCATTTTTCAGACGTATTCCCTGGCTCCCCACGTTCGTAAATCCGGTAATGATATTATTCTCGATAATCGTATCCGGAGATCCCAAGTACACCTGTACCCCATACCGTTTCACATTCTCGATTAAATTGTTATGAATGTAATTGCCTGGTCCAGCAGCATCATGCGTAGCGCCCGGATTGCCGACGCCTACAGCCGCTTCGCCGCCGCCAACGATATGATTGCCGCTTACTTCATTCATATACTCGTCTTCTCCGTGGAAATCGATAGCGTCTAATGCCGAGTTCAAGTAGTAGTTGTTTTCAATGAGATTGTTATGCGTGTAAGAATGCGCCATCGTTCCGTGACGCAGATAGGGACCGATAAACTCGTTGTTGCGAACGACATTGAAACGAGAGTCGTCCTCTCTGCCGAGCCGGCTTTCCTTGGATTTGCCTTCGATGGAAACGCCATATCCGTTTCCGCCCTCGGCTAAGTTCGTTGCATTGCGAAAAAGCGAATTTTCCACAATAACATCATGACTGTTCGTAATGACAACGCCGATCCGTTGAAACTTCTCGATCGTCAGTCCGTCCAGCGTAATGTTATATGACGGTTTGCCGGAAGCGGCAGTAATCATGATCACCTGCTTAGGTCCGCCCCGATCGGGATTCGCAACCGACGTATTCGTTGAATAATTCAAGTCCCAGCTGGACGTAATTGTCATGTTGCTGATCTTAATATTGTTTTGTCCGGCCATGCGGAATACGATGCCTTCAACCGTAGCATATTCTTCCTGTTCATTAGCATGGTCGGAGACAAGCAGAACGCCATCCTGGCTCTCGCCGCGCATCTGCACGCCGGATTTCATAATGAAATGGGTAACTCCGTCCATATCGGTGCTCGTTAGTTGATAGTGTCCGTTCGGAAGATACACTTCGTCCCCAAGCTTCGCTGCAGCAAGTGCAGCCCGGATAGCTTGCGCGTCATCTATTCCGTTGTCGGCAGGATCGGCGCCGAAGTCCAGGACATTATACGTAGAGCCGGTCACTGTCTGTGCCTCATGCGGTACATGCGGTGTGCCATCCGCATAATAGAGACCAGCTTTTGTCGGAATTGGGGAATCCGGATCCGGTCCCGTTGGCGGAATCTCCACATCCCTTACTATAAATCCGTCCACATGGGGAGGGTAAACCTGAATTTCTGAAATGCTTGTCCATTCGCTTGCTCCGCGCCCGACAACCCGTACATAACGGGCGGTGACGGATTCAAAACCAAAGGCCTCAACCTGGATCGTAGTGCCGCTGCTATCGCCGCTGTATACGCGGCTCCAGTTGGTCTGGTCGTTCGAAACCTCGATAGCAATGGTCTTGCTGCGATTGTCTCCCCGGTAGAAAGCGACTCCCAGATAAGAAACCAGCTGTTCCGAGCCCAGATCCAGTTCGATCCATTGCCCGTCATCATACGCCGACCACCTTGTCTGAATATCACCGTCAATGGCATATTCCGGAATATTAGAATCGCTGCCGCTGGCCCGATAACCCGCGATCGTCAGCGGGGTTGCACTCGTCGTCTCCATGACGTGAACAACGAATGGCGGTTCCGCCTCAACACTGTAATCGTCCGAAGCGCCGTTCTCGAAATCCTCGAATACAATTCGGTTGGCAGACTCCGCTTCGGCTTCGGCCTGCACGCGGCTCGAGCCCATCAAACCCGTGAACAGCATACTCAGGATTAATAATAACACTGTAGATCTTTTTGTAAGACTAGTCATTATCCACCACATCCTTTCTTTCATGTCATTTCATTAGCTCTTCTCTTGCGGTCTTATTGTAAACGCTTCCAACAAAAACCAGCCCAAGCTTCCTCTTACACCTCCCGAATATCCGAATGTAATCATTCTGTCGCAATACATGAAGTCTCTGCACCAATTAGGAGCGCTTAACAATAAGTATACAAGTCAGCCTGTCAGTGAAAAACAACGTATTTTCGAGAAAAACTACGATATTCATAGCATCTGTTTTGTTTTGTGCTCAATGATCTGACCGGCCTAACTCAGCGGCCTTTTTCTATATTCGGTAGGCTTCGCTCCGCAATGCTGCCGAAACACGGCCATAAAGTGATTGGCGCTGGCATAACCGCAAAGGTTGGCTACCTCGTATATTTTCAGATGTGTATGGGTCAGCAGCTCCTTGGCTTTACTCATCCGGCAGGCCGTCACATAATCAGAATAGTTTTGTCCGGTTTTCACTTTAAACAATGTGGATAAATATTGATGATTCAAATGCACCTGCTCCGCGATGAATGGAAGTGAAACATCCTGATCCAGACAAGAGACGACCAGTTCCTTCACTCTTCGAATCGTCAGATCTTCATGGGCTGCTTCGGCGTTAGGCATCTCTACCGCCCGCTCGCGGTCCAGCCGCGCTTTCAAATTCAATAGAAAATGGGAAAGCTCAATCCGGTCCACCGGCTTCAGGATGTAATCCGACGCATTGTGACGCATCGCCGCCTTGGCATAAGTGAAATCTTCATAACCGCTGATGATTAATACAGGAAGGCTCGGATACAACCCCCGGACATGCCGCAATAACTCGATTCCGTTCATCTGGGGCATACGGATATCCGTAATCAGCAAATCCACCGATTGCATTCTGAGAAGCTCCAGCGCAGCGAAACCGTGTTCCGCTTCCGCGGTTACCCTGTAACTGCCGATCACTTCCTCGATCATTATCTTTAACCCTTCCTGAATTTTCTTCTCGTCTTCTACCAGCATCACATTGTACATTCCAATTCCCCCTATCGTAATGGCAGCCGGATTCTCCATTGTGTTCCGGAAGCCTCATCGCTCTCCACGCTTAAGCCGTATTCCACGCCATAAAGCAGTTGGATGCGATGGTGAATATTTTTGATGGCATAACCTTTAAGCGTATCTCCAAACTTTGGACGGCTGCCGTCCCGCTCCGGCTTGCACAACATCTGATGGCGAACCGCCAATAACCGTTGCGGCGGCATCCCCACCCCATTATCCTGTACAGTCAGGAGTAAATCCTGATCCAGAACGGATGCCCTGATCGTTATCGTTAATCCGCTATTGCCCATTCCGTGCTCCAATGCATTCTCAACCAGCGGCTGAAGCAGCAGCTTTGGTACAAGACAAGATTCGAAGGACGGATCCACATACATTTCCGAACTCAGCTTCTCGCCATGCCTGGATAACTGAATTTGCAAATAAGCGTTAACGAACCGTATCTCCTCCTTCAATTGCACCGGTCGTTCCTGTTTGTCAACCGTGTATCTCAGCATTCTCCCCAAACTGGCAACAATGTCGCTGATTTCGAGATTTCTCTCCTTCAGCGCCTGCATGCTTACCAACTCCAACGTGTTGTACAGAAAATGCGGATTAATCTGGCTTTGCAGAGCCGACAGCTCGGCTTCGCGTTCGCGCAGTTTCGTTTCATATACCTCCTTGACCAGCCGCTCCACTTCCGTCACCATCAGATTGAAACCCTGGGCCAATTGCCCGATTTCATCGCGATTCATCAAGCTCAAATCTGCCCGTTCGCTGAAAGCCCCGTCCTTTACCCGCCGCATGCGCGATTGAAGATAACGGATCGGCCTGACCAGCCGCTCTGACGTGAAAATCGCAAACAAATAGGCAATGATAAGCGATATGACTGAAATGAGGATCGTAAATCCGACGATTTCCTTGCCGCCCCGTTGCAAATCAGCCATCGGGATAAGTCCATGAATATTCACTTTCGTTGATTTGGAGTGCATGGTTGTGTACAGATAAGTCTGACCGTTCCAATCTATCGTTCCGTCCCCCGGACCATTATCCGGGAAATTAACCGGTTTATCCGGAAATAACAGCTCGCCGTTATCCTTTGTCAAGTAAAACTGGCTGTTTTCGCTGAGCCATACTTCTGACAATAACGCCTCGAGCTCTTTCATGTTAAAATCAATTTTGACGACCCCAATGCTTTGGCCCGTTGCAGGGTGATTCAACGCTCTGGCAGCGGAAATAACCCGTTCCGATCGTTTGTAATAAGTCGTCTCGTGAGGTTCGATAATGACAAGCCTACCTTCCGCATCCAGCACCTCCTGCATCCAGCTATTCCCTTTCTCGTTCCAATAGCGCTGCGTCAGTTTTTCTTGGACGCTGTACATAATGCCGTCGCGGGTGAAAAAGATCATTCGTTCAATTCCGGGCTGATCCAATGTGAGCGAAGCCGCTACTCTTGCCATCTTGGTAA
Source organism: Paenibacillus sp. 01T424 (assembly GCF_056398745.1). Classification (NCBI taxonomy): domain Bacteria; kingdom Bacillati; phylum Bacillota; class Bacilli; order Caryophanales; family Paenibacillaceae; genus Paenibacillus; species Paenibacillus sp. 01T424. Next base: position 51,649 of record NZ_JBFTPZ010000019.1, read on the forward strand.
TTTCCGCCGACGGAATAAGCTTCTCCTCGCCTGATTCTTCATAACTGTGCTTCTCCAAAATCCGCAGCACGTCTTCGTTATACAAGGGAGCCACAGTTATTCTGTCTGCGTCTTTTATCGTATTTTCCAAATTAATTTTCACTTGATTCATAATTTGCATGGAGTACGCCCTGGAGTTTTTTTCGGTTTCCTCCGCAAATTTATTGTAAGTGCTGATTCCACTTATCAGGAATGGAATGGTGATAAGCAGAACGAACATGGTAATAAATTTGGCTCGTATCGAAATATACCGCTTCATTCACCCATTCCCCCTGACAGATTTTAAACGCACACATGTACTATCACATGGTAAAAAGGCCGCTCATCCGGTAGAGTGTTTGTTTTCCAACAAACTTCCGATACGAGGCGACCTTATAAAAAAGTCTACCATGACCCAATTATTACTTCAATTGAATTTGGTCGTTATCTCGCAGGCGGATGCGCGCTATACAGTCTGCCCGCTGCGCAGCAGCGCGCCGTTATGAATTAGACGCTCCTGCAGCTGTCCAATGTCGATTTTTCCCGGTGATATCCCCTGCTCCCATGCCATTGCTGCCGCCGTACCCGCAGCCTGTCCCGTCGCCATGCAGCTAGGTGTCAGACGCGTCGTTGCCAGTGCCTCATGCGTCGTCGAGATGCAGCGGCCTGCTACGAGCAGATTGTCAATCCGCTTCGGCAGCAAACAACGGTAAGGAATATCGTACGCCCCGTCGCCCTGTACCCATGCGGCCTGTACGCCCTTGCCGGACGGATCGTGAATGTCGATGGGATAGCCGCTTCGTGCAATGCAATCATCAAACGCTCGTCCATCTACAACATCCTGTACCTGGAGTGAATAGCAGCCGTCTATTCTGCGGCTCTCGCGTATGCCGATTTGCGCTCCGACCGAAGAGATGGAAGCGTTCTCGAAGCCTGGCAAGCAGCGGGTCATGAATTCCGCGACCATGCGCACCTGCTTCCTGCCCTGCACCTCTCCTTCCGTCAAATCCTCCAATTCAGTTCCGTCCAGCCCTTGAACACGAGTCGTATTGACAAGCACTTCGTCCGGTCCCGGACCTGTGAAGAAAAGGACCTGGTCTCTGTTAATGGGCAGATCAGCCTCCTTCCAATGCTTGAAGTAACCCAATACGCCGGACAATGGCAGTTCCTCCAGCTCATCGAAAGGCGTCTTCTTGTAAAACTCGTCCGGATGGTCGATCATATACCGTTTAACTCTCGCCAGGTCAACGCCTCTCATTCGGAACTTCATCGTCATCGGCTGCGTCAATTTGTCGCTGTCGCGTCCTTGCAAGCACGGCGCACCTGAAAGATAGGCCAGATCGGCGTCCCCTGTCGCATCGATGAACTGCTTCGCCGAAATTTCGTACTTCCCGGACTTGGTAGCGAGTCGTACCGTTTCAATGAGGCCTTCCCCGGTCTGCACTTCGTCCATGAAGCTGTGCAGCAGCACCTTCACGCCCGCCTCGCGCAGCATATCAATAATTAACACCTTATACACTTCAGGATCATAAGGGGTGATCGTCTTTACAAAGCCTACCGTATCGCGAACGTGTCCGGGCGATGCTCCCTCGGCCATCAAGCGGTCTACAATTTCCTGCGCCGTTCCGGCAATGACCTGTTTGCCATCCATTGTGTGAAAGGTCATCCATGGATAGACCAGAGCTGCAGTCGACATGCCGCCAAGAAAACCGTATCGTTCAATCAGCAGCGTTCGCGCCCCGCTTCTTCCAGCTGCCAGCGCCGCATTGATCCCCGCCGGCCCTCCGCCGCATACCACAATATCCGTCTCTATTTTTCTCATGCTTAACCCCTCCTCTGAAAGTACTCTCATTATAGGAGCGGGGGGACTTCTAAAGTAGTTTAACTTTAGTTTAAAATAGAACTGTCGAGCGTTAGCGTGGACGATAGCTTTACGTACGCATCCCCTAACCAAACGGAGAAAAGAGGAAGGCGGTTTTGAAATTGGGAACTCGTAAATCGATTACTCTGCACGATCTTTCCAAAGAACTTGGTCTTTCGATTCAGACCATATCCAAGGCGCTGAGCGGACGAGCCGGCATGTCCGAGGAAACGCGGAGCCGCATTATTCGAACAGCCTTCGTACGCGGCTATTTGACTGTATCTCAGGCACGTGAGATGGTCAGCCGCGGCATCACGCCCTATCCTACCTTCCAGTTTCGATTTGTATTGATACAATCCCGGCAATCTATGAATTACAACGTATTGTTGACAGAGGGGATAAGAGAAAGGCTCGATCAATTGGAGCATCGACTGGATAGTTATGTGCTGGATGAGGATGTGCCGGATCACGCATTCTCGGACTGGATGGAGCAGCTTAATTTGCCGACGGCGGACGGTCTGTTCATCGCGCCCCGGCTGCTCTCGGACTCCACGGAGCGCAAGCTGTTCGAGCTGCCTTTACCCAAGGTACTGATTAATTATCCGAGACCACTTTCCCGAATCGACAGCGTAATCTGGGATGTGTTCGAAGCCGTCTGCATGGCCGTGGACCGGCTTGCGCAGCTTGGCCATACCCGTATTATGTATGTAGGAGATATTCACAGCCAGCGGGGGTATACAAGAAGATGGCAGGCGTTTGAGGAAATGATGGGTGAGCTTCAGTTGGATTATGACGCAGAACTGCAAATAACAGACGTTTGGGACGAGTGTATGCTGATCGACAAGCTGCGCAGCAGCCAACCAACAGCAATCATTGCCGGCATCGATGAAGATATCGTAAGGCTGTATGACAGCCTTACCTCTCTCGGCTATCGCATCCCGGAGGACATCTCCTTAGTCGGCTTGGCCAACGGACCGGTGGCGGCGCTACCGCATTTAAGCCGCCCCCAGCTTCTGATCAAGGAGACCGGATATAAAGCGGCTGACAAAATGCTGTGGCGCCTCGCCAACAATGGCGAGCCTTGCGAGCATATCCGTATTGCCGGCCCTTTCCATAACGGGCAAACCATCCGGCGCTTCAGCTGAGAAGCGCCGTTATCGTTTGATGTTCGGACGAGCATTGGGTTGCAGAATTGACATTAGATGATATAGATTGGTAAAGCTAGTTTGCACGCAGCCCATCGGTGCTGTTCTGCAAACATCCTGTTCTACTACGTACCACTCGACTCCATTCTCCTCTCCCCAGCGAATAATCGGTTCGAATTCAATCGATCCTGTACCGATTTCCGCGAATGCCTGCTCACCGTCTGCGGTCATATCCTTCATATGGATAATCGGCATCCTGTCCGCATAGGGCTTGAAGAATGATGCAGGCTCAAAACCGCCTTTCTGAAGCCAATATACATCCAGCTCTGCAAGGATTTCATTGTCTGCACCAGCCTCAAGCAAGTACGAAAGCGCATCCTGCCCCTCTATCACCGTTTCAAATTCAAAAGCATGATTGTGATAGCTGATTCGGAAGCCTTCACCCTTCAGCTGCTTCGCAATACCATTTAAATCTTTCTTCAGTTGTTTGTATCCGCCTTCATTTTGCAGCTCAGCGGGAATACTCGGGCAAATAATATCCCTTGTGCCAAACAGCCTGGCGTCCGAGACCACTTTGCTTGTGTTCGCAACAATGTCATGGTAACCAACATGCATGCCTGCGGTCTTCAATCCAACTTCGTCCAAAACCGCTTTGAGTTCCTGTGGGTCATAGCCTTGAAAGCCCGCAAACTGTACGCCGCCATAGCCAATTTGACTTATTTTACGAAGAACTCCCGGGAAATCTGCAAGGCATTCCTCGCGAAGCGTATACAATTGAACCGCAATCTTATCCTTCAACAAACTACCATCTCCCTTCACTTCATTAATCCCCAGTATAGTGACAACTGATTTAGAAGTGAATATCCGATTCTCTGCTTGTTGACTTATTTTGCAACATTTATGATAGTAGAAATAGTTTACTCACTTGGAGGTGGCAGCAAATGATGGACGCATCGTGGATCGATTGCCTGTTGATCGGTTATTCTCATCATACTTCTCCATTCACCGGCTCCTTGCAAAAAGGCACAAACGACAATCGCTTGCTCCTGCGCTTCCAGGTAAAAGGGACATGCCGTGTCGAGATTAATGATGAGACATATGTTGTACAGCCCGGTGATCTGATCATCCGCAAGCCAGGGGAATACTACCGATTAGTGGTTGAGGCCGATAAAGACACTGAAGATTCTCAGCTAATTGAGAGTGCCGATTACTACTTATCCTGCAGCGGAGTATGGGCTCAGCAGTGGTGCATCAGGAATGATTTTCCAAGCAAGGTTCATCTGGATACGGCGGAAGACTTCTTGGCATTGTGGAGAAAACTAATTTATGAGAAGCGGAATATTCATGGGGATAATGCGGAAATGATGGACGCTTTGATCAAAGTTTTATGTCTAACTATCGAGAGGTATGTAAAGATGGCGGCGGCCTCCAGGCCTGAGCTCAACATTCCTTACAAAATGAAGCAGTATTTGGAGAAGCATGCTACCGATCCGCTGACGTTGACCCATATCGCCGAACGTTATGGCATCAGCGTATCGACAGCCTCCCACTTGTTCAAGCAAGCGTTCGGTCAATCTCCAATGCGTTATGTCATTGAGATCAGGCTGTCTATTGCCTCGGAGAGAATTCTATATAGCGACATGAAACTGGAAGATATCGCCGAAGCCTCCGGGTTTCACAGCTATCCTTATTTTAGCCGCGCCTTCCGGAATCATTTTCACACCAGTCCCAGCAAATACCGCGTTCGGAACCAGCTTCGCAAGGCAGAGAATCCTTAATTGGAACGATGCATCTATTCTATTGCCGCTGCTCCCCGCTACAGCCTTAGGCGGTATTGATGCGGAGATACGCCCATAATCCGTTTGAACAGGCTTATAAAATAAGAGGTGCTCGTAAACCCTACCTGCTCGCCGATCACTTCTACGGATTTGTTCGTCGTTTGAAGCAGACTGCAAGCCTGCTGCATTCTGCGGGCTGTCAAATAACCGGTAATGCTGCTACCCGTCTCTTGCCGAAACAGCCGGGACAAATAAGATTTTGACATATGGAGCTCGTCCGCAAGCAGCTCCAGCTGGAAGGGCTCCCCGTAATGATCTTCAATCCATGCCATAACACGTTCCGATTGGCGAATAGGCTTCATATGCTCCTCCTGCTCGGGCCCCGGAATAACCTTTCGTTTAATTAACGACAATACCTTTAACAAATAAAGCGCGCTCTGCTCTTCGTTGCTGCTGGCGGAGGAAGCGAGTAGGCCATTCTGGAATGCGGAGCAAGCGGCATTCAACTCTTCATTGCAATCGATCATATCTATGCCCTGCAAAACGATAAGCCCTTGAAGCATTCGTTTATAGACGTCATAAAGAGCCGGAAACGTTCTTAAGTAGCCCTTCATAAATACAGGGTCGAAATGAAAGACGCTGCGTTCATATGGCCGGCTTTCATCCACTTCCACATAAACATTATGCAGCTGATAGGGCTCGAAATAAAACAGCATGCCTGGCTTAAGCTCGTACGTCTTCTGATTAACGGTAACCATGCCGTGTCCCTGATGCACAGCCAGCACCTCAAAACCCCTATGAAAGTGGTAATACCCCTCGAAATCTTGCTGCGACCAGTTGCGGTATGACCAAAGAAAAGACAATCCCCCGTAGTCCATTTCCTGAAACAGCGTCCCCTTCACTGACTGCACCCCTTCATTTCAACAAGTCAACAGAACAACATTTTTAACCATTGTAGCGTAACTTTGTCCATTTGTCAGAGACTATAATGATAGCAAGCAGCTTAACCACAATCATGGGTCAACGAGGAGGCTTACTACAAAATGAATCAGGCATACAAAGAAAAAATATTGGTGCAATTAACCGAAAAGGTAGAGCGCATGATAAACCAAATTGGAGATAAAACGCCTCATGTGGCAAAAACCAACGGCATCTATGACAACACAGAAGATAACTGGTGGACGTCCGGCTTCTGGCCCGGCATGCTCTGGGTTATGCATGATGCAACAGGGAAAGAGTCATTCAAGGCAGCTGCTTGGGAATGGGACGCCAAGCTGGAGCGCTGCTTCTGCGAGTATCCGGTACAATTGCATCACGATGTGGGCTTTCAGTTTCTGCCGACTGCTGTCATCAAATACGAATTAACGGGCGATCAGGAAGGTCTGCGAATCGGTTTGGAGGCGGCAAACTTCCTAGCGGGCCGCTTCAACGTGAATGGCGAGTTTATTCGTGCGTGGAACGGGCAAGAGGCTTACGGCTGGGCCATTGTTGATTGCATGATGAATATCCCCCTATTGTTCTGGGCAAGCCGCACGACAGGCGACCCGCGTTACAAGCATATCGCGATACGTCACGCGGATACCTTCCTCCGTTACGCCATTCGCGAGGACGGCTCGGTATGTCATATTTTATCTTTTGATCCGGAGACAGGCGCGTTTATAGAACCGCTGGGCGGTCAAGGCTTTTCCAGCTCTTCGGCGTGGAGCCGAGGCAATGCCTGGGCACTTTATGGCCTAGCGATTGCTTACCGATGCACCGGGCTTGAGCGTTATTTGCACGCGGCGAAGCGGGTAGCGCATTACTTTGTCGCCGCCCTGCCGGAAGACGATGTGCCGTATTGGGATTTTCGCGTAGCAAACATAGAAAATGAGCCGCGCGATACTTCCGCTGCCGCCATCGCAGCATCCGGCCTGCTCGAACTTACCGAGCTGGTTCCATCCGCGGAACGCCGAATCTATAACGCGGCTGCCGAGAGAATCCTGTATTCACTAAGCGTGAATTATGCGACCTGGGACAATCCGGACCATGAAGCAATTCTTCTCCAAGGCACCGGACATAAGCCTGAAAACGCCAACATCAACGTATCACTTATTTACGGAGACTACTACTTCGTAGAGGCATTCGCCAAGCTTAACGGCTGGAGCCACCGGATCTTTTAGCCAGCCTCGTTCCTTTGATCATAATAGGCCACGTACGAAGCTTCTTAATTGCAAAATAAGAGCCATCCGGGAAAGAAACTTCACTCCTCGGATGGCTCTTCAACATTTATTTAATGATCGTAATTATCGCTTAATGAGCTGGAAATCATCATAATGGAAACCCGGAGCTACAACGCATGAAACGAGTACAGGCTCGTCCCCTAGCAGGTGGGACATTTGCCATTCGTTAGCCGGCACTAATGCTTGCGGCTGATGACCTGCCAGCACATCAGGTCCAACAATAATTTCTTTTCTAGTTTCCGGCGAATCTTCGGTACCGCCAAGCGTAAGCATTAATGGACTGCCCGAATGCCACATCCACAGCTCGTCTGAATAAACCTTATGCCAATCTGAAAACTCACCTGGATGAAGCATAAAATAAATTGATGATGCTGCGAAGCGTGGTCCTGAATAAGGAGCTCCAAGCACCTCCTGCGGTATTGTGAAACCAGCCTTCCAAATTTCCTTGTACCAGCCGCCCTCGATATGCTCCTTCAAACCAAGCGTTTGTACGAGCGGTGACAATTGTTTCACTTCTGCTCCCATCCATTTCAACCTTCTTTCTCTCTTTTACGTACTATTCGCCTAAAAAAATCGTTTACTTATTTTATAACGCTTATGGTTTATCGTCAATTCATTAAACAGCTGGGAATAGAGGGCAATAATCTTTTTTTCTTTGTTAATATGTAACATCGCCTTTTTAAATTTCAATTTATAAGTTATACTTATATTAACGAAATCTTTTGGAGGTGGACAGATGAACAATGGCATACATGATTTCAGTCGCATTAGCCGCAAGCATTTAATGAACTTGTTCCTTATTGTTCCGCTGCTGCTCGCAGCGCTGTTCGCCTACCAAGCAGGCAATATGTTTGAGTTAACAGCTGGTGCAAGCCGCATTACTACGGCAGCCAAATATGCGACGTCAACCGTACGCAAACAGAGCACCACTGCCACAACATTTTTACCTGAAAACGCACTCGTTGCCGCCTATATGCATGCTCTCATGCTTATTTATTGGCGTTCCACAACCCTATCCGCACTCGTCACTACTTATCGACAGAGATTGCGCGATCTGCTCATGACTCCGATTAAATTCACTTCCCATTTCGTTGGTTAATCCTCTCATTTTGTTCGTATACTAACAACAAATGAGGAGGCATACACAATGAATATTAGAGAATCCGATCTGCCCGGCATTGGCCGAAAGTACCAAGTTATGACGAGGAGCGGCGATAAGTTTGTCATTATTATTCATGATGACGGACGCCGTGAGATGTATCACTTTGACTATGAGGATCCAGATGATAGCATTTCCATGGTTACCCTAGAGGATGAAGAAGCAAGACAAGTCGCTGCCATCATTGGCGGTATGACTTACAAGCCGAAAGCGCTTGAAACGATTGAAGTCGCACTCGATGATTTAACGATTGAGTGGTACAAGATTGAACCAAACGCCGCATGCATTGGCAGAACAATCGGCCAGGCCGATATTCGCCAAACGACTGGAGCGACCATTATCGCTGCGGTTGAGAAGGAAGCAAAACATATTAATCCCGGCCCCGACTATATATTCAAAGCAGATACTACCCTCATCGTTGCAGGTGAACGCCAGCATCTGAAGCTACTTAAGCTGATGCTGCAAAATGGGAGCCGTTAATTATGGATCACATGGTGCTGGAGATCGGTCTTGCTGTTATACTCATCGCCTTAGTCGGGCTGTTAGCTGCAAAAATTCGATTTTCCGTCATCCCGTTTTATATTTTAATCGGCATGGCCGTAGGTCCACATGCTCCGCACGTAGGCATACTGGACTTTAGGTTTATTCATAGTGCAGAACTAATTGAATTCATGGGGCGGCTAGGTGTGCTGTTCCTCCTGTTCTATTTAGGTCTGGAATTTTCTGTGGGTCGATTAATGAAATCGGGTCGCTCAATAGCGGTAGGCGGAACGATCTATATTCTGATCAACTTTTCACTTGGCTTATTATTTGGCTGGATCAACGACTTCCCTGTAGCGGAAACCATGGTCATCGCCGGCATTACAACGATCTCATCGAGCGCTATCGTCGCGAAGGTGCTCGTCGATTTAAAGAGGACTGCCAACCCGGAGACAGAAATGATTCTCGGCATCATTATGTTCGAGGATATCTTCCTTGCTGTATATATTTCCGTGCTATCCGGACTCGTGCTCAGTGATTCGTCATCTTTAGGCGGAGTACTCCTGTCTGCTTCCTATGCATTAGGATTCATGCTGCTCTTCTTGATTATCGGCAGGAAGGCTGCACCGCTCCTGAACAAAATTCTCAATATTCGCTCGAATGAACTGTTTCTGCTGCTCGTATTCGGCTTCCTGTTCCTCGTAGCAGGCTTCTCCGAAACGATTCACGTCGCTGAGGCGATCGGCGCTTTGCTTGTAGGCTTAGTACTAGCTGAGACTGTTCATATGAAGCGGATTGAGCATATGATTTTGCCTTTCCGTGACTTCTTCGGCGCTTTATTTTTCTTCAGCTTCGGACTGACCATCGACCCATTCGCACTTGGCGGAGCCGTATGGCTGTCACTTGGTGCGGTTGCCGTTACACTATTCGGTAACTTCTTGGCAGGCATGTTAGCCGGTAAAAGTGCTGGCTTAACGCCGAAGGCATCGGCTAATATAGGTTTGACCATCGTATCTCGCGGCGAGTTCTCCATCATTATGGCGAACCTCGGCAAAGCAGGCGGCTTGCTTGAGCTCCTGCAGCCATTCGCTGCCTTGTATGTACTCATTCTGGCGATATTGGGACCACTTCTGACTAAGGAGTCAAAGTGGGTATTCAAAGTGTTAAACAAAGTATTTAGGTGGGAAAAAGGAAAGAAAGCACGGGAGCCTGGAAGCAAGGGCTGACCAAGCAATGAATAGAAAGGGATCTAGCCGTTGTCGGCTAGGTCCCTTTCTTTATTTTCAAATAAATTCCTATTGCTGATTCACATCAAACGTTGCTTTATGGTATGCATTCCGCCAAGCTCTGCCGTATAATCGAAGCAGAACAGCTAAAATAAGGGATCAAAATGAATGAACGAAAGGAAATTTATAAAAATGACGGCATCACTGCTATATATTGAAGATGATATCGAAATCGGAAGCTTTGTCTCACAGCATTTGCAAGAGCAAGGCTATAAGGTTGAATGGTTAAAAAATGGCGAGCATGCACTCGAGGCCGCTGCAGGCTGCAGACTCGTCATCCTAGACGTTATGCTGCCGGGTCTCGATGGTTTTACTATTGGACAACGTCTGAAAAAAGCGGCGCCGGATGTCCCGATTCTCATGCTTTCAGCGCGTACCTCCATCGATGATAAGCTGCAAGGGCTGCAGTTCGCTGACGACTACCTCACCAAGCCTTTTCATCCCGACGAGCTGACCGCACGCATCGAAGTGCTCCTTCGCAGGTCAGGCGCACGCCTTGCTGAACCTTTGGCTATTAAGCATCTGCTTGTCTATGAGCAGCAAAACCGGGTGGAAAACCGTGAGACCGGGGAAGAAATTATGCTGACAGGCAAGCAGTTTCACATTTTCAGCTATCTGCTTCGCCATTTGGGACAACTGCTTACGAAAGAGCAAATCTATGAGGCTGTATGGGGAGAATCCTTTATTGATGGAGATAAAACGTTGATGGTTCATATCCGTTATTTGAGGGAAAAAATCGAACGAAACCCCGCTGCTCCTGAAATCATTGAGACGGTACGCGGCATCGGCTATCGGGTGCGCGCATGAAGATGCCCAAACCACACGCGGGAGGCATGAAGTTTCGCCAAACCTTGTTGTCTCGCTACCTTCTTATTATTTTGTTTGCTTTTCTGTTTATTCCGATCATATTTCCGGTAGCTTCTATTCTTTATATGCTTATTCAAGAAAATACACAAACCGCTAATATGGACTATTTAAAGTATGGCAGCGGAAAAGAATTAACCACAATATGGCATAATCAGGCTGCTGAGTTAACAGAGAAGGATCCCGCTCAAATCGACAAAAAATTGCACGAGCTAAAACAAACTTACCCCGAGGCTTCCCTCTTCTGGGTTGACTCTGCTGGATCAACAAGGCTGCAGCTTCCCGTACAAGAGCAGTTGCCCAGTCAGTGGACGCCTGCCAGCTCCATTCAATTTATGAAAGCAAGCATCGACAGCGATCCTTTTACGGTCGTGTCCTTCCTTGGGGCGAACCATAAGGAGCCTGGGTTTATGGTGATGCAGCTGCAGCGCTCCATCATTCAGCTCGATAAGCCGATCGGTTCAGGCACACCCTTTTATTTGGCGTTTCTGTTTATTATGTTCGCCTTTTTCTTCATGATATCGCTGCTGTTCTTCCGGCACATTCGCAAACGTCTGCTCAGTCTGCAATCAGCGATGACGCTGCATGGCGACAACGGTCTTCCGATGCCAATCCTTATTAAGAAAAATGATGAGATTGGGCAGCTGGAGACCGCTTTTAATCAGATGGTTGAACAGCTTAAAGAGAGCAAGGAGCGCGAGCGTGCAGAGGAAGAGCTTCGCAAGCAGCTCATCGCCAGCCTGTCGCATGATCTGAGGACACCATTAACCGTCATGAACAGCCATCTGTATTCCTTGCATAAGGAATCATTAAGCTTGAATGCGAAAGCAGCTGTGAAGCAAATGGAGCAAAAAATAACCAGCTTAGACAGCCTCATTGAAAATTTGCTTTCCTACACGCTCATGACAAGCGGCCGCTATCCGCTTAAGCTGGAGCCACTGGATCTGCTGCGATTAGTTCGTGAAAGCGCCGCGTCTTGGTATCCCCTTTGGGAACAGGAAGGTATCGTCGCTGATGTGGAGCTGCCTGATGGTGCTATGCTCCGTATTGTCGATAAGGCAGGTTTCCGCCGCGTGCTGGATAATTTATTTCAAAATGTAACGAGGCATGCGAGCGGCGGCAAATACATCGGCATTTCCATAGAGAGCTACCAAGGCCAATCTGCGCTCGTTATTCACGATCATGGCAACGGGCTAGAGGCTTCTCCGACTGGCAAAGGTGCAGGCATTGGGCTAGCCATTGTCGATTATCTTCTGAAAGAAATGAAGCTCGAATGGCATAGGGATACCCAAGCTAGTGGAACGACCATATACATTTATTCAAATTGATTTTAATTTTTTTAAACAAAATTTAAACTTGGGGAGCTCTTCGTTTAACCTTCACCCGTTAATGTAAGTAATGAGGTGATTAACGTGAATGAATGGGTAATCGAAACGAAAGGACTAAGCAAACGTTATAAAGGGCGTTATGCGGTGTCCAATCTGAATTTAAAAATTGCAAAAGGTGATATTTATGGCTTCCTTGGACCGAACGGCGCTGGTAAAACGACGACAATCCGCATGCTGCTCGGATTAATCCAGCCCTCGGGCGGATCGGTTCATATTTTCGGGAAATCTTTGAACAAGGAAAGGTTATCTATATTGCGCCGAGTCGGCTCGCTCGTTGAATACCCTTCGTACTATGGCCATTTAAGCGCCGTCGACAACCTAGAAGCTATTCGCCGCATACTCGGTGCTCCTGTATCCAAAATTGCTGAAGTGCTCGACATCGTTGGACTGGCCAAGGAAGCGCGGCGTCCAGTGAAAGGCTTCTCGCTTGGGATGAAGCAGCGACTAGGTATCGCAAGCGCATTGCTTGGCAGCCCAGAGCTGCTGCTGCTCGACGAGCCGACAAATGGACTAGATCCATCCGGCATATTGGAAATTCGTGAATTAATTAAAGAAATGCCTAAGCAGCACGGCATTACCGTCCTTATATCCAGTCATTTGTTAAGCGAGGTCGAGCTTACAGCAGGAACCGTCGGTATTATTCGTCAGGGGGAGCTCGTCTTCCAAGATACGATCAGCCATTTGCATGCACAGGCACAAGGCACAATATCGCTGGTCGTGTCTGAGCCAGAACTAGCACTTGCTGCCTTGCAGCGGCAAGGTGTGGGCGCTGTACAAAATGGTTCCGCCATTATGCTGGAGCATACCGATAACCCTGCGCTTGCACGCATTGTCAAAAATCTCGTAGAGCGAGACCACTCTATCTACCGTGTCGAGGAGAAACGCAAATCACTGGAGGATCTCTTCCTGCAAATTGTCGGGGAGGGTAAGCTATGATGCTCAAAGCACTTTCAGCTGATTTTTTGAAAATACGCGGCAAGGGGCTATGGTTTCTTATCTTTATTGGCCCTATCGGATTGATCGCTATGCAAGCTCTTAATTACGGACTTCGTTATGATTATTTAACGAACAGATATGCAGGGAGACTCTGGGAGGTCTTGCTTCAGGACATCCAAATGTTTGTTCCAATCTCGCTATTCCTTGGAGTGACACTTGTCTCTTCCCTGCTAGCAAATATCGAACATAACACAAATGCGTGGAAGCAGCTGCTCGCCCTTCCTATTTCCAAGGGTGCCGTGTTCCGCTCCAAATTTGCATTAAGCTTCCTGTTGCTGCTCTCATCATGTGTTTTGCTGGCGATAGGAACCGCTGCGCTTGGTTTATCGTTGCGATTCGGGCTTAAAGAGATGCCAGTAATCGATATTTTGCGGCTTTGCTTCCTGCCGTTTATCGCATCGCTCCCGGTGCTTGCGCTGTTTGTATGGCTTTGCATGACCATGAAAAATCAAGCCATTCCTATTACGTTTGGCGTGTTGATCGCGATCAGCTCCATATTCACAGGCCTGATTTCAAAGGATTGGTCAAAGCTGCTGCCGTTAAACTGGCCGATGCTAGGTTATATGGATCCGCAGCGAGAGCTATTCGTTGGTGGAGGCTTTCTGCTCGGGTGCATCCTTCTACTTGTTGGCGCCTTTCATTTCATCAAAAAGGATGTGAATTGAAATGATGGGTTTCCTACGTTTAGTCGCTGCGGAACGGATTAAGTTATTCAAAACGTTTATTTGGATACTCATCCCGCTCAGCTCGCTGCTGTCACTTGCTCTCGGCATGTTAATATCGTTTGATTCGCCGGATGCGTCCGCTCAATATGCCCTGCTCATTGCTTCAATGGCTTCGTTCCACGCCATGCTGTTCTTACCAATATTAACGGGCATTCTGTCCGCTTTCGTATGCAGATACGAGCATGTAGGAGGAGGCTGGAAGCAGCTGCTTACGCTGCCTGTGTCTAGAATCGGACTCTACTTCGCCAAATTCAGTGTAGTTGCTGTTCTCCTTGCCATAACGCAGCTTTTGTTTCTAGGAGCAGTTATTATTGCAGCGACCTATCAAGGCATCGACGGCCCGCTTCCATGGGCAATGCTTCTGAAAGGAGTTGGCAGCGGCTGGCTTGCCTGTCTCCCGCTTGCCGCGCTTCAGCTGCTCGTATCTGTAAGCTGGAGCAGCTTTGCCGCTCCACTCGTCATTAATGTGATGCTTACGCTGCCTAATATGCTTATCGTTAATTCTGAACGTTTCGCTCCCTTCTACCCATGGGCACAACCAATGCTCGCGATGCTAAGCTTCGAAGGCGACAATTTCGGCGCTTTTGCGCTCCCTTTAGAAAACTTGCTCATTACGATAACGAGCAGCTTTGTTTTGTTTTTTGCAATTGGCCTACTTTATTTCACTCGCAAAGAAGTGTAAGCCGCTTAGGAGGAAATAAAAAAAACGGCCAATCCCGCTGCAGATGCGGGATTGGCCGTTTTTCATTACTATATTGGTAACTCACTCATCCCAATCCACTCATTCTAGACGGCGTCCTGCCTTATAGGCTTTCAGAGAAACCAACTAACCGGAATTTCTCCCGCTATCATTCGCTCTTTTCTGATAAAAACCAATTTAACGGGAAATCTTCCCGCTAATCTAGGCAGTATTTTAGGAAACAGCCCATTTCCATTGATTTAACGGTACAAATTCCTTCTAATTCAGAATATACGGGCATAATCGCAAAATTAACTGGAGATTTTCCTGTTGATTTTGATCTCTACCCGCAATCAAAATCTGCTCGGTTAAAAGGTTACGAATCCCATGGCGCGTTTCGCTTGAACAAGCGTTATTTGAGCCGTTTCCGAGGCTCTCATCGCTCCTTCTTTAAGGATACGGATCAGCTCATCTGAATCGATAATATCTCTATATCTCTCTTGTATAGGTACTAGCTTCTCGACGACAACCTCGGCTAAATCCTTCTTAAACCCGCCATATCCTTGGCCCTCGTAACGCCTTTCAATCGTCTCGGTGGACTCTCCTGAGAACACCGCATAGATCTCGATCAAATTGCTGACCGCAGGTTTATTGTCCCAATCATATCGCACAGACATTTCTGAATCGGTAACAGCTCTTGCGAGCTTTTTACGAATATCAGCTGGCGAGTCAAGTAGCAGCACGTAGCTATTTTTATTGGGGTTGCTCTTGCTCATTTTTTTAGTTGGATCATCAAGCCCCATAATACGGGAGCCAATAGTGGGGATGATTGGTTCAGGAATTACAAATGTTTTTTCAAAACGACTATTAAATCGCGCAGCCAAATCTCTAGTCAACTCTAAATGCTGCTTCTGATCCTCCCCGACAGGAACATGGGTCGCTTGATAAAGGAGAATGTCCGCTGCCATCAAGGCAGGGTACGTAAACAAAGCAGAGCTGACAGAATCTTTCCCATCTGATTTCTCTTTGAACTGCGTCATTCTGCTCAGCTCTCCAAAGTGAACCTGAGTCTCCATTATCCATCCCAGCTCGACATGAGCAGGTACATGCGATTGTATAAAAATCGTCGCCTTTTTAGGATCAATTCCAGCAGCAATATAAAATGCGGCAATGTCCTTTGAACGCTGAAATAATTCTTTAGGGTCCTGAGGAACAGTCACCGCATGAAGATCCGGCACAAAGAAAAAGCACTCAAAGTCATGCTGCATTTTCACAAATTGATGCAAGGCACCTCCATAACCGCCTATATTAAGCTCCCCACTTGGTTTTATTCCTGAAAGGATACGTTTCATGTTACTTCCTCCTTATTTGCGGCTAATAATTATTGGAGATGTACTTGCTCCAAGCGCTTCGTGAGGTCGGTACTACAAAAGATAGAACTATTGCGATATTCAGTATAACGTTATGCTTTAGGGGTACAAAGCTCCCATACACACAGAAGAGGTGTTGTCCCCATGAAACAAAAGCTATTTTACGTTTTAGTTGCTATAGCCAGCTATTTTGCAGGCGTACTCGCCTATTTAGGATATTTGGCGCTTGTGTACGATCAGAGCCTCGGAAGTGATTCGAGCAAGCTAATCGGCTGGACGCTTCCTTCGTATCTATTCCTTATTCTCCCGTTTTACACCCTGATGTTCCGCTGGAGAAAGTCGGTTATTTTTCTGCGCACTGCCCTGCTGATTGTTCTAAGTATCATTGCCGCAGCTTCCGTTACCGTTATGATGGGCTTAGGAATATGGGGAATACAGGATCTCTTTTCTCCTGAGTTCGGACTGTTTATTTTATTATTTGCCAGCTCTGCAATCGTATTTTCTGTAGGTTCTCTTGTTGCTATAAAAGAGAAGGGCTATCTCATCTTCTTGCTTGCTTCACTTGTAATCATATACCTGCCGATCAATATGCTGGTCTCAGAGGTTGAGAAAAGCAGACCAGTTATCCATCACATTCCGCAAAGCTTTCATGGCACTGTTGTCATTCATTTTGGCGATTCAAGCTCTCCACCTATCTCTAAGAAAAAAGGATATGAAGTAATTAACATTTCGGAAAATGGTAATTATAAAACGTCCAGTCCTCGGCCTGTGCGAGGCATTAGGCATGTATTAGTAGATGAACTGGGCAATGAAGTAAAGGAAATTTCGATCTCTGGCGAAACCATGAAATACGGCTCTGATCCTGGAGTAACGATTAGCGAGTATACTGTGCCTTAACAAAATAAGGCCCTAATTCAGACTCATGGGTTACCACATAGGTCCACTTAAAATGCTCATCTACAATATAGATGTCCTGCTCGCCTTCCACATCCTCAGGCATTAAACGCGCTGCATCTTCTATCAGCAACACTAAATCATGCTGCTGATAGAAGACATAACATGCCTTTTTAGGCTCATTACGGAATGCTTCTACCGCTTGTTCATCGCTTAAGCATGATTTTTTTGCATAGCTGAAAACATGCCATAAATATTGTTCCATATAAATGTTCGTCTTTTCTTGGGCATCCAAACCCTCTGCAAAAATGTCTTCCCACTCGCGCTTCATGTCACGACCCTCAAGCTCTGCCTGAGCCACTCTCATATGTTTAGCTTCAAGTTTGGGTATCAGCTTAAGATGCTCGATCCTCGCCTGCCATTCGCCAAACAGAAACTGTTTGATCACCTCTCTTAATTCGTCGCTGGCATGCTCCAACATTTCGCGTAGTGTGCTCGCTTGGCTGCTGATTATAATCGGATCGATAGTGCCCTTGCTTTCGAAGAAACCGCCAGGATATTGTCTAACATTCGGTGCATGAACCCAGCCAAAATATTTAAATAAATACTCGAATGTATTTTGTTCAATACTCTCATCAATAATTTTCTCAATATGTGCTCGACTTACTTGATCGACAATAATCAAATTCTCTTCTGAACAGACGAACGTATTGTCCCCTCTGCTCAGCCGATCGTTACGGATGGATTCGATACATTTTACCGTATAAAAATTAGCTACCCACCGGGAGTAATCTGGAAATGTGACATAAACACAGACGCGAGCATCTGTTTCGTCCTCAATGGAGCATTCCCAATCTATCCTCACATGCCTCTTTTTCGAAAACAATGCTTTACCCCCTTAAATGTTAGGCCTGCTATTAAAATATTTGTTCATCGTACCATAAAGTTTTTGGTCATTGTTTACAATTCACTGAACTTATGTTAAATTTATCGTATAACGTAATTACGTAAAACAATAATATTAAGAGGTGATGCCGTTTGACCGCTTCTAGAGACTACGGAACTGAGCTTGATCTACTTACCAAAGAGATGAACGAGCTCAAACAAATGTTAACTCAGGTCATTAATACTCGTCCTTCTCCAAAACAAGCATTAACCATGAATTTAAATGAGAACTCATTAAACGATGAAGTCCCGCATGATTTAGGCAGCCTCTTTTATTCCGGGCAATATCGCGGGCACAATGGCTTCAGGTGGGACCCTAGGCAGCAAGAAGTCCATCACTTACTTGGTCTTGACACCGATAAAGTAGCAAAAATTTTGGCTGCACTCGGAAATAAGCAGCGGCTCGACATCCTGCTTGCTGTATTGCTGGAGCCTCTCTCCGGCTCAGATATCGTAGAACGACTAAACCTGGGAACTACGGGGCAGCTTTACCACCATACCAAAGCCTTACTCGGGGCTGACCTTTTGGTTCAAGAGGAACGTGGAGGCAAGTATTCTCTGCCTGCTCATCGAACGCTTCCGCTGCTGCTTTTGTTGACCGCTATTACTGATCTGCTCGATACGAGCCATTATATGGAGCTTACTGAGGCTAGAAACAACGTTGAAGAGTATTTAGGCGAAAATAAAGAGGGGTACGATCCGAATCATCTTTTATGGTCCGTCATTGATAATTCGGTGTTGGAGCACCAAGCAGGCTATAGTACGGAGCTATATATCGTCCTTCACAGCGATACAAGTATTACCGTCTCTGATAATGGTCGAGGCATTCCGATTCAAGCCTTCCCTCAGTCGAAGACAACTCCAGTACAAACCGTGCTTACGGAGCTTGGGCATTACAATAAAAGCGCATCCGTTGTAGCTTCCGAAGGGTTAAAAGGCATAAACATGCCTGTAGTTAACGCTTTGTCTGAACAGCTTTCTGTAGAGGTTCGCCGTGATGGAAAAGTATTTCGTCAAGACTTTAAACATGGCATACCGCAAAGTGAACTGCTTGTCTTAGGCATGACGAAGGAAACAGGCACAAGCATTACCTTTAAGCCGAATCCGGACATTTTTAAATATCCATTTGATAAGGCAGCACTACTAGATCGTTTAGCAGATCTGCAAGGTCGTTTCCCTGACCTAAAGGTTGAGATGCTATAGCTGCTTCAAACTTGAAGCTGCGCTAGCGAGATGCAGAAGACGGTGGATTATGTCCACTATCTTCTGCATCAGCACTATTCATGAGTTGGAATGTAAACATCAACTTCTTCGGGAAATTTGGGATTTGCGAAGTGGTAAAACTCTAAAGCGAGCGCTTTCGGGCTGTTCATTATGCCATGTTTGTTTAAATAGCTGTGAATCAAAAGTAAACATGACTTCAGAATTCATATGTGCACATATGTAACGCACAGGGTACAGAATATGTTGAATTTCAACTCTACGTTCTTGGAATCTCTCTCTTGCCTGCTTCAGCCTTTCCCAATTTGCATGAAACGGATGGGGAATAGGGAGCAATCAGCTTTTCTCAAGACTTAATTGCCATGAAACGCCGAACTTATCTGAAACCCAGCCAAACTTCTCACTAAACGGATAAGCGGCAAGCGGCATGAGTATGCTGCCCTCAAGTGATAGGCTTTCAAAAACCTGATCTATTTCCTCTTCCGTATCGCAGGTAACGAACAAAGATATTGAAGGTGTGAACGTAAAGCCATGGTTGACGCCGCTATCGATACACATAAACTGTTGTCCTTTTAGAGAAAATGTAGCTTTCATCACGGTTCCTTCAGGGCCTGTCTCATTCGCTCCGTATCGCTGGATGCTTATGATTTCGGATTGATCGAATAATGAAGTGTAGAAGTTCATAGCCTCCTCCGCTCTGCCTTCAAACATAAAAAATGTTTTAATTTTTTGATTTGCTTTCTCCATTGTTTCGTCTCGTCCTTTCATGTCTTTTTTTGCTTTATAATGCCCCTTTATATGCGGTTTCTTTCCTTATTAGGGAAATGACATATAAAATGAGTACCGCTGCATAGAGATTCCAAATACTCGGTATAGATGCTACAGATAAATAAATGCCATACGGCAGCGACCAGATGAGTACCACTAGCATTAACATTCGGTTTCTCACAATTGCAGCTAAAATTCCTATACAAGCTGGAAGGATCAACATCATAAACACGATAAGAATCGTTTTATGACTCACCCGTATTTCCGTGTAAGGGTTCCAAAACAATAAAAGGCAGCTCAACATGATACATCCCACAGAAGCCGCTCCTGCACAAAAGGAATATTTCATATGAATACATACCTCCTCTGTACTATTTTATAAATTGGAACCCCTATTGCTATCCAACGTTTAGCCTCATCAAAAACTAACCTCGTTAATCATTCTTTATGTTGTACGTAGTATAGCTCATTGAACCTTTATCGTCGAAATCGTTATTTTATGCGAAATCCCGAGGTGGTTATATTTGATCGTGACCGATTCAATCGTTTGCTTATCCCCTATTGTTAGGGCATAGGTATGATCCGCATCTGTGACTTTGCCTTTATTCTCTTTGGCCGTCTGTGCCTGCGGGGATGTTCCTGTTGGAATGGTCACTTCATTCAGATCCTTAAATGAGTAATCCTTTTCTTCCGTCTCATCGAAGCGGTCGGTTACAATAAAACCTTTAGCAGGACTGCTAACTTGTATTTTGACTCGCTCAGGCACGTCGCCATCATTTATTAATACTTCATTAATATCGATAGATCCAACCAAACTTTTATTCCCGACTATCACTAAAACAATTTGTCTATCGTTTGTTGAAGAGAACGCCTGTGCTGTTAAAGGCGGCTTCGCTTTCGAGTAGACATAAGAACCACCAAATACAAGGAAACAGCAAACAATTAGTAAAATGATTTTTTTCAGAATGGATCACTCCTTCTTTAGCCTCATTTCACATTATGTGCTAACATCATGGATTGCCACTAGCAGCTTCTCTCGTGTTTCGCTTAAACGCTCCTTTGCATGTGTAAAATCAACAGGCTCCACCCAAGCAAACCCATCCGAATCATACCGAGGGAACACATGCATATGATAATGCGTCAAATCGTTGAATTTTCCGCCATTTTGAATAATCGTTATACCGTCTGGCTGAAAATGTACCTTTAGCACCCTTGCCAGCATCGCAGATGTTTTCATAATTTCATTAGCGGTTAACTCGTCTAAATCATCGACATCATGAAAATGCTTCTTAGGGAGTATGAGCAGATGACCCTCATTAAGCGGTGCTATATCTAGAAGACAAGTCACCCATTCATTTTCGTATACGGTTTGAGTCTCTAATTCATGATTGGCCAGCTGACAACCTAAACACGGCTTCTTTTCCATCCTCATTTCCCCCTCTGCACTTATGCCTAATGAAACAAACGAGAATTTTATCAGAAATTATCTCATTTTCCACTATTTATAACTTAGCATGTTGTGCAGACATAATCGAGTTAAAAGTGTTAATGCTATTCCCTCCCACCTTTCTGTTGCAGCTTATTGTCCAGCAATCGAAATGCTTCAAAAAGCGTTTCTTTAGGAGCCGCATCATACCGATCGCCAATGTTAACCTCAAAATAGGAGCCAGCGTCTCCTTTATCACGGACAGACTGCGTCAAACCGATACCTGTTTTCCCAGCGATATCGATTAGGATTGAATCAAGCTGCTCCTTCTGTGCTGTCGAGTGAACATGAAACATATTGGAAACAGGCACCTCCGGGATAGTCTTCATGCCCTCGCACCCGTTATATAATGCAGCAAGCTCCTGCGCTTCCCTGTAGTACTTCTTCATATGCGGAAGTCGCCGCTCCATGTAATAGTCTGCAGCAATAATATAAGGATATAAGCTGATGAGATCACCGCCGTGGCGTCTTTTCCAAATCTTCGATTCCTCTGTAAAGCTGCGATCTCCGGCTAATATCGCTCCTGCAATACCGCCAATTCCTTTATAGAACGAAATATATACACTGTCGAAGAGCGCGCAAACCTCTTGAGCAGACTTTTCATAATACGGAAGAATCTCGAACAGCCTCGCACCATCCAGATGAAGCTTAATTCCTCTCTCCCGACAAAATGCCGACATAGCCTTGAGCTCTGCAAATTCCGGCAACTGTCCGCCAATTTCGCGCTGCGGCAGCTCCAGCAGCAAACAAGCGATGTTTTCCTCTAGACCAAGCAAATCATGAAGAAGGACAGGCCTTTCTACATCCGCCAACAGTACAGCTTCAAGATGATGCAGCTCTTTCATGCCGTCTTTCTCGTGAATCTCCAGATGGCTTAAAGGATGATAACCGACCTTCTTATTTCCTTTCTCGTCACACCATATACGAAGCGCAATTTGCTGAGCCATTGTACCGCTGGGGAAAAATACAGCCGATTCTTTGCCTAACAGTTTAGCCATCTTTTCCTCAAAATTCTCAATTATCGCTCCATTGCCGTACATATCGCTATCCTGCTCTGCGTCCCACTGCTCTAGCGCTTCTTTGAGAACCTGTACATTCCGCTTTCCATGACCGATTAACGGATAGCTGGCTTGATTATATGCTTCAATTAGTGTCTTCGTTTGTTCCATCTTATACGTCCCCTTTACTCTGTTAATTGTTTATTCCTTAGGCAGTATAGTTTTGTTCATTACAGGCGAAGAGAGAATGACCGACGTGTTGACATTGCCGAAAGGCATAAGCCTCTCTACAAGCTCGCTTAGACCATCCATCCCCGTTATCGCTGCTTTCAGAATATAGCTGACCGTTCCTGTTACCCGGTGGCATTCTATAATTTCATCATCATTCATGATGCGCTTCTCAAACTCCATCGGAAATACTTTCAATTCGCTCATTTGAATGATGACCTGTATGTTTCTGCCGATAGCAGCAGGCGATACTCGTGCGCCGAATCCAGTAATGATGCCTTTCTCCTGCAAGCGCAGCAGACGCTCAGATATGCTGGGGCGGCTGAGAGACAATCGTTTGGACAGCTCACTCACCGTTATTCGGCCATCCTCCTGCAGTAATTGGAGAAGCATACGATCCAATTGATCCATGATCACAACCTCCTTCATTTTGCAGGAAAAACAATAAAAATTCGTTCAATGTTATATAAATTCACATCAATTTCATTCTGTTTATCATATATACAATTGATGCTGTTTTGTATTCTTATAGTAACAAACTTAAGCAGGCGGTGCATGTGAGATGTTACGCATATTGGATTACAAAATGAAGGAAAATATCAGCAAATGGCTTCATATTGCAATAGGCTGCTTCGTTACTGTGGGCGGATTAGTCATTTTAAAGCATTCACATATCGTAACTGGAGGAACAGCAGGACTCTCTTTAAGCTTATCACCCCAGCTGCAAGTCTCATTCCACTATTTGTTTTTATTGCTCAATCTTCCATTTCTAATTTTCTCTTACTTTTACATGGGCAAATCCTTTACCTTCAAAACTATTGGTGCTATCGCGCTGCTCTCCTCATTAAGTGCAATAAACGATATCTTGCCTGCCTTTACGATTCCGCCACTAATCGGAGCGATCGTCGGAGGATTATTCATCGGAGCAGGCATTACCGCCTTATTCCGCAACGGTGCTTCGCTCGGCGGCGCGACAATACTAGCCATCTATTTGCACAAAAAGCATGGCGTCAACCCTGGGATTACCAACTTCGCATTTGATTTTCTAGTTGTCCTCACTAGTCTATCCGTATTTCCTCTTAAAAGCGGATTGTACTCTGCCTTGTCGATTGCCGTTACATCGGCCTTCTTGTCGTTTTATAAGAGAAGGAAAACAGGCGCAAAGAAAGACAAACAAGAAGTATTGTCAGGCGCCGCGAATACCGTTTAAACAAGATCAAGCCTTTAGTGTTCCTTTAGCATGGAGTGGAGTACGTTGTAATGGCGGATGTGTGGGATTAATTTGTAGGATTAATATTTGAGCTTGATGCGTAGCAGTTCCTGTTTGTTTCATTCTATCTGTTAGTGATAAACAGCCTCGGCTGCTTTGTTAATAAAAAAAAAGCTGCCGATTCATCGATATCGGCAGCCTTCATTCAAATTCAGATTATCTATTGCCAAACTGTGCTTTATGCAAGCGGCTGTAAATGCCGCCTGCCGATACAAGCTCTTCATGACGGCCTTGCTCGGTAATTCCTTGCTCCGTTACAACAACAATGCGATCCGCATTTTTGATCGTAGCGAGGCGATGTGCAATAACAAGCGTTGTACGGCCCACGGACAGCTCTGCCAGCGACTGCTGGATTGCTGCTTCCGTTTCAGTGTCGAGTGCCGAAGTCGCCTCGTCGAGAATAAGGATCGGCGGGTTTTTGAGGAACATCCGCGCAATCGCAAGCCGCTGCTTCTGTCCGCCAGACAGCTTAACGCCGCGTTCGCCTACTACCGTTTCCAGTCCGTCCGGCTGCGCGTGAATGAATTCTTCAAGCTTCGCTCTGCGCGCGGCTTCCCAAATATCTGTATCCGATGCGCCAAGCTTACCGTAACTGATGTTTTCTCTAATCGTACCGGCGAACAGGAACACATCCTGCTGTACGATACCGATCTGCTTCCGGAGCGAATCCAGCTTTAAGTCGCGAGTATCATAGCCATCGACGGAGATGCTTCCGCCTTCAATTTCATAGAAACGCGGCAGCAAGCTGCAAAGCGTCGTTTTGCCGGCGCCAGAAGGTCCAACAAAGGCAATTGTCTCACCTGCACGAATAGTAAGATCGATATTTTGAAGCACCTTCGCTTCGCCTTCATAGCCAAACGTAACATTCCGATATTCAATATTCCCGTTTAGGCGGTTAACCTCTTTCGCATTGGGTTTATCCGCAACATCAGGCGCTGTCTCCAGCAGCTGCACATAACGTTTAAAGCCGGCAATGCCTTTTGGGTAACTTTCGATAACTGCATTGATTTTTTCAATCGGTTTAAAGAAGATGTTCGTAAGCAAAACAAAGCTAATAAATTCGCCGTACTTCAGATCACCTTTAATAACGAACCAAGTGCCTGCAATCAATACGAATACAGATACAAGTCTCATCAGCATGTAGGTAATCGAAGAGTTCAAACCAATGATTTTGTAGGAAATGAGTTTCGCTTCACGGAAACGCAGGTTGTTCACCTTGAACAACTTTTTCTCATGGCTTTCGTTCGAGAAAGCTTGAACAACACGAATCCCGCCAACCGTATCCTCTACTCGAGCATTAAAATCGGCCATATCCGAGAACAACCGATTCGCAGCTTTCGTCATTTTACCGTTGAACATCAGAACGAGCCAGATAATGATTGGCACAATAACAAAAGTAAGAATGGCTAACTCCAAATTAATATACGCCATAATGCCGAACGCTCCGACGAGCGTCATCGCAGCAATGAACATATCCTCTGGACCATGATGGGCAACCTCGCCAATCTCGAATAAATCATTCGTTAGACGCGAGATTAGATGACCGGTCTTCGTGTTATCGAAGAAACGGAAGGACAGCTTCTGTACGTGGTCGAACAGCTTCTTCCGCATGTCCGTTTCAATATTAATACCAAGCATATGCCCCCAATAGGTGACTACATAGGACAAAATCGTATTAATAATATAAATCAGAAGCAAGATAGCACAGGCTGTAACGATAAGGCCCCAGTTCTCGTCAGGCAACAGCGTATCTATTACATAGCTGACTGCCAAGGGGAAGCACAGCTCAAGAATCGCCAGCACTACTGCACAACAGAAATCAAGCAGAAAAAGCTTCTTGTAAGGCTTGTAGTAGGAAAAAAAGCGTAAAAGCATCATAAACTCCTTCTTGTCACATGGTGATAATCATTTTCATTTAAAATGATATACAATCACTACCATGCTGTCAATCCATCGCCGAAATCGATTCGGTCATGATGGGTGTATACATTCATCTCTCCGCCTCTAATAAAACCCACACAGGTAATGCCTAAATCCTCTGCCAAGCGAAGAGCAAGATCAGTAGGCGCCGACTTGCTGAGCATAATGCCGCAGCCGATCTTGGCCGCTTTCAGCACCGCCTCCGAGGAGAGCCTGCCGCTGAATGCAATCACTTTATCCGAAGTCCGAACACGGTGCAGCAAACAATAGCCGAACAGCTTATCGAGCGCATTGTGGCGCCCAATATCCGTTCTTACCGCAAGCAGCTCCGATGGCGTTCCAATGGCTGCATTATGAACACCGCCCGTGCTGCGAAATTCCGAGGATGCCTCCTGAAGCTCGCGCATAAAGCGAATACATTGCTCAGCAGATATTTTAGTGCGGGTCATGATCGTTTTGGCCGTCAGCATATCATTGTGAAAATAAAACTGCCTACTCTTGCCGCAGCATGATCCGATAAACCGTTTCGCGTAATGATCCTGACTTAACGTATGCTTATGCTCTAGCTCAACATAGGCAAAACCCGTATCCTCTTCAATCCTCAGCGATTTCACCTGACCGGCAGCACGTATAACCCCTTCGGAAGCGAGGAAACCAATGACCAGCTCCTGCAAATGTGATGGCGAGCATACCATCGTTGCAAATTCCTCACCGCCTAGCTTCAGAGTTAGCGGATATTCCGCAGCGATGTCGTCATCCTTCTCCCAGTGGCCGCTGCTATCGTATTTGAGTATGCGCCATTTTGTCGTGTTCGAAAGATCCATTCGAATACTCCCCTTCCACGCTCAGCTTGCTTATGCATCATTACGACCACAGCAGTTCTACGCCGGCGGCTCGATTTCCAGCTCCACAATCCGCTTCTCCATATACTTGGTATCCTTAAAGGCATGATAGGTTTCAGCCTTCTCCACGATAACGGAAGCATTATACTCTGGTATGCCTGCAAACGGCTCATATACTCCTTTTGGAAATAGACTATTCCCTTCCGGCCAGTACAACTCGATATTGCCTGGCGCAATATCCGCTGGTTTCGCCCTGCCATGGAAGCTCCCGCTTCGGTTATATACAACAATCGCATCTCCTTCGGCGATCGCAAGCTCCGACAAATTCGCTTCATTCATCAGCACGTCGTAGCGCCCTGCATCGTTAAAAGCATCCTTCTCGCCATAAATCATAGAGTTAAACTGCTTTCCGCGCCTTGTCGTTGCATAGAAATGCCCTTCCGGTATACGAAGCTCTGGCAATTCAATGGGCAGCAGGCTGCCCTTCCCGTCGGAAGTTGGACAAAAACCACCCTCGCACAGCCACGCCCCGCCCCATTGGAATACGTCACCTTGGTTCCGCAGCAGCTCTACGCCCTCATAGTTCGGTGAAGCCATCGCAATCTCTTCCCTCACAGCAGCAGCATCTTTGAACGCGATAGCCGCTTTGAGCTCCGGCCTAATGCGTGCAGCTAAATCCGCATAGATTTGCCACTCCGCACGCGCTTCTTCGATCCGCGGCCCTTCAATAGTTGGTGAAAAATAAACCATTCGCTCCGTCGAGGTTGACGTACCCCCGCCTGGCTGTTCATACCTTGTCATGGCAGGCAGTACGATAACCTCCTCCTGCGCATCTACAAGTGTCGAGCTGTTCAGCACGATATCCTGATGCACCCGCAATTCGACGCTCTCTAAGCAGCGCTTCACAAAATCAGGATCAGGCATCGTCTCGATAAAATTGCCGCCTGATGTATAGAACAGCTTCAGCTTACGATCAGCATGCTCGTTCAACATTGCGTTTTCAAGCGATACACCTACAATGTCCCCTTGCCAATCCGGCAGCTTAAAGCCCCAAAGTTCCTCTAAACGGCGGATATCCGCACCTTTGCACTCACCGCCAGGCAGACTAAAGGGGTCAGCCCCCATTTCGCCTGAGCCTTGAACGCCGCTATGGCCGCGAATCGGCATCAAGCCGCAATGCTCCCGCCCAAGAAAACCGCGGAGCAGCGCAAGATTGGCAACCTGCGAAATATTGTCCGTTCCGAATCGATGCTGCGTCAGGCCCATGCTCCATACGAATACGCTTGACTTCGCCGCGGCAAGCAAAGCAGCGAAAGCCTGCATCCGCTCTCTCGTCAGCCCGGATGATTTCTCCAGAAGGTCCCAGTCCTGCTGCTGAATATGAACCTTCAGCTCCTCGTACCCATTCGTATGCGCGCTTACAAAAGCATGATCAATCGCTGAGCCTGGCTGCTCCTCCTCCATCTCAAACCAGCACTTCATGACGCCGTGCATGAAAGCAATGTCACCGCCGATATTCACCTGATAGAAATCGTCTGCCAGCTTCGTGCCAAAGAGAGCTGATTCCGGTATAGACGGTATCCAGTAGCCCTCCATTGCCGGCTCGCGATAGGGGTTGATCACGATGATTTTGGTACCCTTGCGCTTAGCTGCGTACATATACTTGGTCGATACAGGCTGATTGTTCGCTGCCACACTGCCCCAAAAAACGAGAACATCCGTACCAATCCAGTCCTTATAATTGCAGGTAGAGGCGCCTACCCCAATAGAGCGCTTCATCGCAGTTTTGGATGGAGAATGGCAAATCCGAGAGGCGTTATCGATGTTATTTGTCCCAATGAGCCGAGCAGCCTTTGCCGCCACATAATAGGATTCATTCGTTATCCCGCGCGCAGTTAAGTAGAAAGCCATCTGCTTCGGGTCTATTGCCCTCGCTTTGGCAGCGATGCGGTCCAGCGCCTCATCCCACGAAATTCTGCGAAAGCTTCTTTCTCCCTTGCTTCTTATAAGTGGGTACGGCAGCCTTCCCAGCTTGCGCAATTGCGTGCTATCGAGCTTCCGTAGCTCCTCAATATCGCCATGCAGCACATCGCCTTTGATAGCAGGCATCGTATTCAGCCGCAGGACGTTCAATCTCGTCGTGCAAATATGAGGACCGTCCAACGTCTGATCATATAAACCGGACACGCCAAGCGCACAGCCATCACATACACCCTGCGTCAAAATCCGATACGCATACGGCAAGCTGTCTCGGTTATCCCACGCTACCTTGAGCGTATCACGAATATGATGCGGCTTAATGCGTCCTAGCCCAAACGGTGCTTTGCTCACCCACAGCTTAGGGTCTGGCAGCCTCGGCAGCTTGATCGGTCCTGTATGCAATGTTTTCTTCATTAATGATTCACCCCGTTAATGATCATTATGGAACGATTGCCATTCTACTTACTAAGCTACCACAAATGAGTAAGCGCATACATTTTATATTTAAAAATAGATGCAAAGCAAGAAGCCTTCACATCAATCATCCTATCAGCTAACCTATATGTAGCTTTAGGAGAAAGCTGTTGCCTTCTCCTGTTAACCCCTGTTGTCGCTGCCTTTAGAAAGGTTTTATAGGCAATTGTTACACCGCTGCTTACCTTTCACCTTCAACCTACCTTTATAAAGGCAGCACCTGCACCGCCGCTTGCTTCCCGCTTACTTGTATGCCGGATTGTTTCTTGCCGCTCTCCTCTAGATCCTTCAGCATGCGCTCCAGCAGCTCCTTCGCTTTGGGGCCTTCCTTGCCTTGAATTTTTACAACGAGCTGCACACCGTTGCCTGAACCAAGAAGCTTCGCTGCCTGCCGCAGCTTCGTATCATAATCATGATCCTCTATATGCGCTGTCAAGCGGAGCTCTTTTATTTTGCTAGGCTGCTCCTTTACTTTTGCCCCGCGCTTCTCTTGGTCAGCCTGCTTTTTCGCTTGCCCTTTGGCTACCAGCTTGCATGGCGGAGGACTGCTCATAAGCGAGGTGCAGACCAAATCCACTTTCAATTCCTTTGCTTTTGCCAGCGCTTCATCACGCGAGACAATGCCTAAATCCTCGCCTCGCAAGCCAGTCAAGTGCACCTCGGAGGCGCGTATTTTTTCATTCATCATAACCATCGATGCCATATCCGTTAATCGCTCCCTTGCCGTGAATACGGAAAACAGCAGCCTTCACTTGCGAAGCCGCTGTCTATTCCTTCCTCTATTATACGCTTTTATTAGATATCCAGCG
This sequence comes from Paenibacillus sp. 01T424, assembly GCF_056398745.1. Lineage (NCBI taxonomy): Bacteria > Bacillati > Bacillota > Bacilli > Caryophanales > Paenibacillaceae > Paenibacillus > Paenibacillus sp. 01T424. Next base: position 81,452 of record NZ_JBFTPZ010000019.1, read on the forward strand.
CGGTTTGTTTATGTGTTTTTCCACTAATGCCGCTCTCTGCACTTCTCTTCGCTTCGGCCTCATCCCGCTCTGCTCTGCGCAGAAACTTTTGGCCTCTCCAGCGAATTAAAGACAATATACCGCGGATGTACTCATCTAAGATCATGCAGGCATATATCCCGATCAAGCCCCAGCCAAGTTGAATTCCCACAAAATAAGCTAATCCCGTCGCAATCAGCCACATCGAGAATACCGAAGTCCACATCGTAAAACGGGTATCGCCTACCGCATTTAATGAATTGCCGAGCGCCATATTGATCATTTTGCCCGGCTGCAGCAGTAGATTCATTCCGAGCAGGGACACGCCTAGCGCTACGATTTCTTTGTTCTCAGTAAACATGCCTAGCAGCTGTTTGCCAAACAAATAGATAAGAAACGCGTTAACCGTCACCACCGCAAGCCCAATCCACATCGCTCGGAAGGCGATATGGTACGCCTCTTTCACCTTGCCTGCTCCAAATAGATGGGCAATCTGAATTTGTACTGCCAGGGCAATCGAATAGCCAAGCATGAAGCAAAACGATTCCAACGTATTCATATACGTCCGTGCCGCCAGCTCATTCGAGCCGAGAATAGCCAAAAAGGTGAAAATAAGCAGCTGCGTAAATACCCAGCAAGACATATTCACGCCAAGCGGCCATCCAATACGGAGAATTTCGCCAAACAGCTTACGATTAAATACATTAAAGTCACGAAGAGCAATCGTACGTTCAAAAGAGCTAAGGAACATGATGAACAGCACAATCGTAGCGAGCAAGCGGCATAACACGGTTGAGATGGCTACGCCCATCAAGCCCCATTTTGGAAAACCGAATGCCCCGAAGATGAACGCATAGTTGAAAAAAACATGCACAACGTTCATTCCAATTGCCGTATACATTGGCCCCTTTGTATTTCCCGTATTCCGAATCGATGTGCTAAGCGCCGACATCAACGCAATCAATACCATCCCGCCGCCGACTATCGAGATATACGTCTTTGCAAGTGGAATCAAATTTTCTGGAAGCTGCAGCACCGCAGCGATCTCGCCTGGAATGAGGATGAGCAGCCCGCTAAGCAACAGCCCAATGATGGCACTTACTTTCACCGCCATTATCGCGATCGTGCGAGCATCCTCGCCATTTTTGGAGCCTATTTTTTGTGCAATGAGTATGCCCGCTCCACTCGCGACCGTTATAAATAAAGTCGTCAACGCTTGAAACAGCTGGTTAGAGAAGCCTACTACCGCTACTGCATCATCCGATATCCGGCTCACCATCAGCGTATCCGCCGCACCGAGTAAAAATTGTAAAAACAGCTCTATGAATATTGGCCACGCCAGCATCCAGAGCGAAATCTTTTTGTTAGATAAAGCCATCCTGTTGTCCTCCTGCATCGGCTGCCTAATAGCGGCCGTATCCGTTGTCTTATCATCAATCGTCATATCAAATTATAGATGCTATACTGAGCTTGATGTATCACTTTTACAACTGAAACTATAACGATTCAAACTTCAATATTTGAAGGAGAAAATCCTAACATGACCATCATTCATATGACGATTCCACCGCTGCCGCATTATATCATTGGGGGGTATACGGTTGCCCCTTCTGGCCGCAAGCATCCAAGCAGATGCAACATTAATGTATTTGATTTGCTTGTCGTAACGCGGGGCTGCTTATACATGGGAGAAGAAGATCAGCATTATGAAGTGAGCGCAGGGCACGCACTTATTCTCAGGCCGGATGCCCATCATTACGCAACGCGTGCATGCGAGGAGCAGACCGCTTATTACTGGATTCATTTTCAGACGACGGGGATGTGGAGTATAACAGATCAATCCATGCCTGAGGTACCGCCTGACAGTTCCAAAACAAGAATACTCAACACCAACATTTATACGGCACAAACCTTTGCCAAACAGCTTCCCCAGTTTGCTAAACTGCTGCAGCCCTCCAAGATGGACAGTCTGCTGCGACAGTTGGTTCAGCTTAATATGAATGACCATATTCCCAGCGTAAAATGGAAGCAGCAGCTTGTATTCCAAGAGGTTATCGAGCATTTATCTGCATCGATGGAAGCGGAGGGGCCTTCTCCCTCTATTTTGTGCGCAGAGCAAGCAGCTTCCTATTTGCGAGAGCATTATCGTGATAGCATAACCGCGCAGGAGCTGGGAGACAGCATTAACTTTCATCCCGTTTATATCGCAAGATGCATGCAGAAGGAGTTTGGCTGCGCGCCATTCGATTACCTCATGCGTTTCCGGATTGAACAAGCAAAGCTGCTGCTGCTTCAAACGGATCTGCCTATCGCCCGCATCGGAGAACAGGTTGGCTTTAATCATGCTGCCTATTTCACCTCTTGCTTTGCCAAATACGAAAGCATATCGCCGCGCAAATATAGACAACGATTTTCTCATGGGTAAGGATGGGTGCATTCCCGCCAAAACATTACACCGAACATCACGCTTTTCCTTCGATATCAGTCACTTGCCTGCTTGCTCATAAAAAAGGAACGGCTCCCACTAAGGGAACCGTTCCTTCCTTATGCCCTATTGATTATGCACCGGATGATACATCACTACTGCTTACAGCAGCTGTACTTTGCTTCTTGCCCCAGCCTGTAAGCCACTTGCCTAACCGAATGGATGGCAGCTCTATGAAATAGTAGCTTAGCGCCCCGGCTCCGAATGAAGCAACAAAGGCGAGTATCACAATAAACGTTGTTTCCAGTTCGCCATTCAGCAGATGGATGAGCGACAACAGGATAATCATATGATACAAATAGAGACTGTATGAGATTTTACCCAAAAACAATAACGGCTTTCGCTGCAGCTGCCTCGATAAACGAACGGATGATAGCGCTGTAATAATGAAGATCGAAGCGCCGATAGCCGTCATCCAATCGCCGCTGTGCGGCATGAGCATGTCATGAAAGTCCTCGCCATAACCGATCCATTTGAACGAATAAAAGCACAGTCCGATAATAAGCATCAGCATGACCCGCCAACCATACAACCGTGAAAATGCTGACTTCAGCTCTTTCTGATATTTGGCCAGCAGCGCCCCTATAATGAAGAAAGAGGCATAATGCAGCGAGATCACAAAGTTCGTCATATATTTAATTTCAAAATTTTCAAGCATAATTTCAGCGCCAATGGATAAGACGAGTGCCAGCGGCAGCCCTACCTTCCAGCTGCTTTTGACAATGATGAACATAATAAACGGGAACAATAACGAGATGCGCATTTCATGAACGAGCGTCCACAAAATCGGATCATACCTCGTCGTATTGTAGTTTCCTACAAACAGCAAATGATGAATGATTGAGGTCACATTAGGGGGGATCACCCACAGATTGTTATAATAGCTCGTCAAATTCGTCAGCTTCGATACATAGACGATTTCCCTCATTAATATGGCGATCAGTAATGCGACGAGAAAAGGAATGTAAATACGGCAAATCCGCTTAATTACATATTTTGAATAGGATTGCTGGCGGTTGCTGAAAAACGGCAAGGAAAGTACAAACCCGCTGAGCAGAAAAAACATAATGACCGCTTCATGACCGCCCCATATCGCATGCAGCGGTGTGTATTTAAACAGGTTAAGCGGGTAATCAAAATAGCTGAGATCCGACGTATTTTGCGCAATAGGCGCAAATACCAATAAGAAATGACCAATCATTACGGCTAATGCCGCCAATCCCCTAAGTGAATCTAATTCCTCATAGCGCTGCAAGCTGCAATTCCCCCACATTTACCGAATCTATACAATGTCAAAGACGATTATAATGGATAGCAGCCTGCTTTGTCCGCAACTATTTTTGCACGCCGCCCGCAAGCTAAAAATGATTAATTAGAATAACTTCTATCATCAATATTGAGATCGATTCCGTGACCTTGATCGCCACAGCTTCACCACTCCTAAGATACACAAACAGATGAGCAATCCCGTACATCCCCCTACAAAATCAAGAACTACATCAGTTGCGTTACCCGTACGCTCGTCAGAGCCTAATTGATTCCATTCATCCATAGCCGGGACAGCAATGGCAACCGTCAGAGTAAGTATAATGGAAAGGAACCAGCGTCCGCGGGTCAGTGCTCGCAGGAACATAAACATCAACGCAGTAAAAGTCGCATACACAAACAAATGTGCGCCCTTTCGAAACAAAAATTCGATAAAGCTATAAGGCCGATCATGTGAATTAACGATGCTCGTTCGATAGGTAAGCGTAACATCCGGCAGCCATCTAACTAACTGATCGTATGTAAAGTGACTGCGCAAAAACGGCTGAATACTTTGTTGTTCATATGTTTGGGATGAAAATAGGAATAAAAGCCCGAGCCACCCTACTAATAATAGCCCCCACAGAATAGTCGGCTTCCATCTAGCAGGTCTATACATATTCAATTACACCTCCTGTAAAGCAACCAGCTTCCAATTTATTATCCCTCTATCATACTTGAAAAAAACACTCAAACAAAATGCGAGCATAGGCGTACTAAATTAGTCATGCCAAAGAACGGCTTGCTCGCAAAAGTGAAGCAGCCGGCGGCGTTGAAATTTTTAACTGAGAAATAAAGAAATATAATCCATCAATTATCAATATAAATGATATAAAAGTCCTATTTCAATATAGTCAATAAGCCTAAAGTTTGGTATTATAACTAAAAAGAAGTGAAATGAGGGCGATAGACATGTCTAGTTATTTAATGTTTACTGAGCTATCAACGCCATTGAAATGGTTTGGAATTCGGATTTTCAAGGATGAGAACGGCAGCTACTGGTATAAATACAAACAAAATAAACGTAAACGTATTTTTAAATAGAGCTATCGTCATCTAATAATGTACGTGATGCACAATTTTCCTCATTCATGCAGCCTCTCTCAAATCTTACGCAATCATAGCAATTAAGAACAAGATCAAGCGCCCTGCTTGCTCCCAACACTTCATCAGCTTGATAAGACTGGCACACTAATAGCTTATCGATCATTTCCTGCCGCAGCAACTCAATCGTCTGCTCTAGCTTTATTTTGTGTAGAACAGTATTTCTATTAATGGTCCCTCACCTCTCCCTGAGCATGCGTATTACGAACGGTATCAACATTTAGTTCCTCGCTATACATATTGCTTATTCTTCTCATCACTTGACTAGCCGCTGCAAAATCGCCATCTTTTTTATAGCTATCTGCGAGCGATTCAACAAGTCCCAGCAGCATGTATTCCAGCCTGCTTCGTTCCTGAACCGCCCAGTTATCGTACAAGCCTGCGAGCATTTCTTCTACAGGATAGACAAGCAATTCTTTAATAAGAATAAATTTCCTTAGTGCTCTTTTCTCCATATGAGCTTCTTCAAGTGACTGAATCCATTTCAGCAAGTCACACACGACAACCGCGTTCAGCTTAACATGGCTGCGATTAGCAACAATCGGATTCGTCCCCGCCGTATCGAACAATCCTTTTAAATGAGAAAGACTAACTCGCAGCAAATTACTTGCTTTGCTAATCTCTGCAAGTGGCCATAACGCATCGCATAACTGTTCTCTGGTCGGATTCGGGTAAAACATTAAGTAAACAAGCAATCTCTTCGCATTACGCTGCTGCCAGCCACTCGGTATTTCCTGGCCATTAATAAATACACGAAATGCTCCAATTAGCTTGACCTCGAGCAGCACATCCTTGCTTGGAGTACTCTTATAGGCATCGCCAAACATTTTAATGGCATCGATCCTCATTAACCCAAGCAGCGGATCACCGACATGAGTGCTCTCCGTGCTACTTAAAGGGTTGGAGAGGAAATCTAATATCTTCTGAGCAGCATAGGTCTGATTATCTATAAACACCAAGCTAGCTGCATCAGGCACCGTTACCGAGAACGCATTCGGAATAAACTGCGCCGTAATCTTCGACATATAGGATGGATATATCGTATCTTTGTCCCCCGCCATAACGAGGCAAGGCTTATTAATTGCGGATAAGTCATCCAAAGGATTCTCGGCTGCAAAGAGCTCAATTAATTTAAAGTACACATCCATGTCGCACTGCAAGTACGCCTCTTTTACCCATCTTGTCTCTTCCCTATCCTGAGGCAGACAGGTCACTAAACTAGCCATCTGCTCCGCCAGTGCATCTGCCACACCGTTCTCAGCATAGCTCCGGCGCAGCTCAACCGAACGCTCCATTGCCTCAGGAGGATAAAACCCAATCGTCGAAATAAGAACAAACGACTTCACTCGCTCCGGGCGGCTCATTCCATACCTTGCAGCAAGATTGCCGCCAAGTCCGTGACCGACCAAATGTGCTTCCGTTATGCTATATAAGTGGAAAATTTCATCAAGATCATTGCAAAGCAGCTCCCATGTTAACTGAGAACCGTCATGTGATCGCTCTCCATGCCCACGCAAATCATACCGTACAACATGATACCGTTCAGTTAGCACAGCAGACAGCGGCTCCCAGACACGAGCATTTAGACCTAGACCGTGTAAGAGTACTACAACTTCAGCATCAGGATCAGAAGTGCACTGATTGAATTGGTAGAACAAATTAAATATGTCCATAGTCCCCCTACATTACCACTACTGTATGATTTTAGGTTAGTCTGTAATGCTAGTGTAATGCAAATTTTAGTACTATGGTAGTGGCTTTGCTAGTGAAATGAGTCATTTTTTTACATTTTACAACAAATTCTTGTAAGGGGAGACAAAAAACATGCAAAACAAGATGTTCAAAAGCGGCTTTTTGCTGCTGATGACAATGCTGCTTGCTTTAGGTAATGCTTTTACCGTTATGGCAGCAAGCTCTGTAGAAATCATCTCGACGACTACACAGCAGGACGGCACCAAAAATGTCGTACTAAATAGTACAATCGATGTTGAGAAAGAAGATTTCGGAGCAATGATGGGTGGAAAATCCATCGAATTTACGTTGATCGATGCCGAGGATAAGAAAGTCGGTAGTGCTATCACAAAACAAATCCAGGAGAATGAGGTTACGGTTTCTGGTTCAACGTATTCCATCCCCTTCTCTGGACTGGAATTTTCCAGTCTGAAGCCTGGCGCATCCTATACACTAAAAGCCGCTTTCCACAGTAATGTAAAGCCTCTTGCATGGGAGCAAACCGTAAACATTTTACCTTCTAGCTACAGCTTCAAGATTGAGCGCACGCCAAAAGGCGATACCAAATCCACTATTGCCATCAATGACACAATTCGTTCGGATGACGATAAAGTTATGGTAACGCTGCTTGATGAATATGGTAAGCCGATTGCCGGGAAGCAAGTTAGCGTCCTTAACCATGCTACCCATACAACGAATGCTGAGGGGCAGTTCCCTTTAATCGGATTCTCTATTATCCAACCAAATTATTTCAACCCAGTACTCTTCTTACAGGTCGATCAAAATAAAGATACCTACACAGTTGGTACCGTCTATCTTCAAGACGTTCTAGATAATCGCTTTCCGAACTATAAAGTAACTGAGCTGCGCTATTTGGATAAGAACAGTAAGCTGTTCCAAGGAACCACCATCCGCGGTTGGTTTAGTAATAGCCAAGGAGACCGCGCAGAATTCTCTGCCCCAAGCGTTATGGTCGCCTTGACGAATGGAAAGTTCGGCAATTATCAAGTAATGATTAAACCGCAATCCAACACAGATACCTATTTGTACAGCTTGAGCAATGAAGAGCTCACGCCTGCAACAGGTGAGCAGCGCAAAACGACTATCCTTAACGCGGCTGCATACAGCAAGCAATCTTTCGCTTATAGCTGGAACAGTGAGCCTGTAGGAGTAGAATCGCTTAGCCTCATTAATAACAGTGGCTTTAAGCAGGTTTACTATCAAAATGACGATCCTCTTGCAAATGTAGATTCACTCTATATTGCAAAAGGAACTGCCTACCAATTCATCGCTACCCTTAATCTCCCTAATGGCGATAAAGCTGTTGTGAAGGATTTGCTAAACACAAATGAAGCATCACATACATTTGCAGATCAACTGAATAAAGATAACTTTTCTGCACTCAGCATCGCTGCTGATTATAAAACCGCAGCCGACAAGACCGCACTGCGTATTGCTTATTTAAATGACAGATACAACTATCAAGAACAGACCATAAATCTTGCAAGCAATAATCAGCTTTATGTAGAGAAGAATAAGCAAATTTATAAGCTGAACGCTGCGATTAACAGCAATAGAGATGAGGCTATTCTCGACTCCTACTTTACACCGACGGATAATAGTTATTTTTATAAATCCGGTAAAAGCATTAACACGGAGATAACTGCAGGCGTAGAAAAGAGAAACATTTTAGAGGAGCGTACCGAGCTTATCTTAGGTGAAACGTTCAAGCTCAAAGCACTACTAAAAGATGAAAATGGTCAAACCATTGACCGTAGAAGTGATCTCAAAATACTCGTCTCGAAAAACAATGCATCGTACCTTGAATATAACTACCTGAGCTGGTCTAGTGACAAGCAAAACGGTAAATTGACTCAAGTATATAACAACGAATTCCGTCCAACGGAAACGGGAAATTATGTCGTTAAAATTATGCAAAGAAATAATCAAGAAAATTGGATTGAACGCAGCAACACTAGCTTTACTGTTGGACCAAAGCATGAATTTGACTTAGAAATTCGCGATCAGAATGGCACCCTTGTAGATATGGTTAACAAGCCTTATCTCACATCTGATATTGTTGAGAAATTATCCATTACTGTTCGTGAACATAAATCCGGTATGGTCGGAGATCCCGTTGAAGGTGTGTCCCTCTTCTTATATGGCCAAGAACATACAAGCAAGTCAGATGCCAACGGCCTTATAACTTTATCGAAAATTTATGCCGGTGGTCACAATGATCTCACATTCAGCAAAACTGGCTATTTGGACAAAACCATTGATCTCATGGCTATTAATTCAGAGAAGCAAGCTGTCATCCGTGTTTCTGGGCTCGATAAGCGTGAAGAAAGCGATAAGCTGAATGTAGTTGGTGGAGTGCCAATGAAGAATGCTACCGTATTTGCTACTATTCAGTCTGGTGATACCGTTCAAAAACAACAAGATTATCTTAATGAAGATGAAACAGTAAGCTATTTGATTGTTCCATCACCATCAACCGTAAACTTGGATTTTGTTCGCAGAGTTAATATGAGCAGCAGCAATAGCGGTTCACCTTTTGGCTATTATATGCTGGGCTCCGTGAAGACCGAACCAGGCAAAGACTACAATGTTGTACTCGATGCAAGGCAACCTCTTCAGCAGGTGTCTACCGTCAATTTAACCAAACAAATGGACGAAGTAACGATTGCACGCAAAGAACTCTCTGGTGTCGAATATCTACCTTACCTCATCGACGATAACCAAGGAGAAAACAACCGTTTCTATGCAACAAAGGGAACTTATAACGTAGTAGCAAGAACCATGGAAGGCAATATCATTTATTTGGAAAATGTTGAGCTGAACCAAGATGTGAATACACTTGATATTCCAACCCAATCAAGCTCCCTCGCCCGAGTAAAGGTGCTTGGAGACGCAACAATTAATTCTGTAGCCTATATTACGGATAAGCAAACCAAACTAAGCGGATATGTACATTTTGAGGAAAACTTCGTTAATTTGACGCCGGGCAACGTAGCCGTTTCCATTAATGGATTTGACGGTTCGAAGCAATATCAATATGATGTGCGTTTGACGAAGGATGATTTAAAGGCGGGTACACAAAAAGAAATCACAACTTCCGCTCTTAAAGGAATTGATATTTTCGGTCTCGACCAATCCGGAAAAATTATGCTTCCTGTAGATCAACGCTGGATTAAACTCGGACTGGTTAATGAGAATGGCAATGAAGTACAGCTGTACAGTACGCCAGAGCTTATCGTATTTAACAATAGCTGGAGCAAAGGCTCAAATAATATTTTGCCGGAGGCTTCAAAAATTGTCATTAAGAACAGCAGTGGAACAGTTGTTCAAGACAGTACAGAAAATGAATACCTTCCTCAGTGGATATATATTGAAGTGGACGGCGAGTATACAATAACCRCATCCGTGACAATGGAAGGTAAGACATTCACGTTAAATAAAACAATTAAAGTGAGCACTGTTGGTGAAGAAGTTACAGAACCGGAAACGAAACCAACACCAACTCCAGACACTGGACCTGGACCGGGAACTGGACCAGGAGTTATCCCAACACCGTCTCCAACACCAGTGAATGTAGATAAAGGTTTACAAGACCTGCTAGAGAACAGCAAGACCGATAAAGACAAAGCTGACAAAGCAGCGGATCTCATTAACGCTCTTGTTAACTCAGTAAAGGATGTCAAGGATAGCAATGAAGCTGAGAAGTCTGTTCAGAATGTATCAGCAACGCTTGCTTCGGCATCTAAACTGCTTGAATCTATGCAAACAGCTAGTGAGAAAGCTAAAGTAGCGGCAACTATTACAGAGATGGTTAACAATACTAAATATGCTTTTGAACAAGTTGAGAATGGTCCGAAAGCGATCGAACTAGCTAAAGCTATCATCAAGGACACTGCTTCTGTTCTGAAAAACCTAGGTAACATAGATGCAGCACAGATCGATGCACTTAAAGATTCGCTTGTTTCACTTAGTAAAAAAGCAGTAGAAAAAGCTGCAACCGTCACTCTGGATAACAAGGATGTCAAAGTAGACGGCAATGCGCTTACGACAGCACTTGATGCGAAGAAAATCGGACAACAGCTAGAAACAACAAAAAAAGCTTTGGATGAAACGATGAGAGACCTTACAGGTGCAGTCGGAGCAGACAAAGCAACGAGCATCAACCCAGTTGTAACCATTAATATTCCAAAACAAAGCGAGAACGTCACTAAACTCGCTGCTGAACTGCCTTCTGAGATTTACCAAGCTGTGAAGGATAGTGGTCTTGCGGGACTTAAGCTCTCAATGGGCAACGTCGGTTTCACTGTTGAACCAGAAACATTCGGAAACGTAGCTAGCGGCCAAACGATCTCACTAGCAGCAGAAGTCGTGCATAATTTAACCGTAACTGCTCCAACTTCAGCCAAGCAAGTAGCAAACATACCTGTTATGGAGTTTAATGCATCGGTAGATGGCAAGAAGGTAGAAGCATTCAACAAACCAATTCCAGTATCATTTGATGTATCCAATATTGATACGACTAAATACTCGGAAGCGGATCTAGCTAACCTTACCGTTTACTTGTTGAATGAAAAAACGTTAACTTGGGAGCCTGTAGGCGGTCTTTATGATCCAATTACTAAAACCGTTAACGTAAATCGTGGACATTTCAGTAAATACACAGTTATGAAGGCTAGCCAAACGTTCACGGATATCGCAACCACACACTGGGCAGCGACAGCTGTAAATAGCCTTCTTAACAAAGGTGTACTTGATCAAACGACTACATTTAGTCCAAGCAAAAAAGTAACACGCGAGCAATTCGCTGCATGGCTCGTTCGCTCTTACGGCCTTGATGGGACCGGCCTAAGCCTCCCATTCAAAGACGTAGCTAAGGATAGCGAGTATTACGATGAAATCGCTGTGGCTTACGAACAAGGCCTAATTCAAGGTAAATCGGCAACTGCCTTTGAACCAAAAGCAGAAATTACACGTCAAGAAATTGCTACACTCTTATCCAGAGCACTTACAACTTTCAACAGCAAGAAACTAACTAGCGCAAGCACTGAACAGCTTAAAGGCTTCAAGGACAGCTCATCTATTGCCAGCTGGGCAAAAGATGGCGTTGCACTTCTTAAGCAGCAGAAGCTAGTAACAGGCTACCAAGACGGTACTTATAAGCCGAATCAAACCACGACCAAAGCGGAAGCGGCAGCACTTATCTACCGCATTTACACGGGTCAATAACACAAACTAAAAAGGCAGTAGAGAAGTCAATTAGACTTCGCTACTGCCTCTTTTCTGTTCTTTTAGGCTAATTAAAACTATATCCGTATAGAAGCAATGCTACATCAAACCCTCTGCAATAGCTCTTCCTGCTTCAAGCTCTTTGTTAAAGGCTTCTCTGTAGGAAGCAAGAACGTCTGTGCTATACCCATTCGTCGTCAGCTTAGCTTTCGTATCTGTCATGATAACTTCAAACTTTGCAGAGCAATTGTCTACTTCTTGAAGTCCTTTAGCTTTAAGCTGAGCTTGAACCGTCTTATCCGTTGCCCCTACATACTGCAATCCAATATCCATAAGAGTTACCTTGCAGCTTTCTTTCAGCGCAGCAAGCTTGTTCTCTGCTTCTGCCGTAATTTGTTCATACGTCGGTTTAACTGGTACGCCACCACCGCCGGCATTACCCGTACCGCCTGTACCACCAGAGCCTCCAGTTCCGCCACCCGTGCCTGGAAGAACGACTCCGCCGCCACCTTGCTCAGCTCGATATGCTGCTGACTCACCGCTAACTGTTTTCGTCACCGGATCGTAGCTAATCTGCGTGCCTACTGATTCTGACAAGAAACGAATGGGCACATAGATCGAGCCTTTATAGGCATAGAGGGATTGACCAGTCGGCAATGCCTTCATCTTTCCATTAAACACAAGAGTTGCATTAACTGGCTGTATCGCAATTGTAACGCTCGTTTGCGGCTTCTGGCTGCCCGTAGCGGCACTCTGCAATTGTTTCTTCAGCGCAGCAAGCTCTTTCTCTGTTGGCTCGGAGATCGTCGCTTTCGCACCATCCCAATTTACTGTTTTTAGCAGCGCGTAAGAAATATAACGAATCGGTACATATGTACTTCCTTGATAAATAAATGAATATTGTCCATCGGGCAGTTTAAGCGCTTGTCCATCAAATTGCAGCTTAATGGGCTGTGTCTTTGTCTTAATCGTTTCGGTTGCTGCGGATGCAGCGGTTGCAAGTACGGATGACAACATCATTACAACTAGAAAAATAGATAGAATACGTGACTTTTTCATAGAGCCTCCTCAGAATAGTAAAGCTTACTTGTTTAGCGAGTTTGCAATTATTGCAAGCGCATTGGCTCTAGCACCAGCCTTCGCACTCTCGTATTGCGCGCTCCAATCCGGAAAGCTTTGCTCACCTAGATCAGCTGCTTTATACTCGCTCTTGGCATTGCTTATTAATTGATTGAACCTGGCATCACAATCGGCTTCCGCAGAAAATACCTTATTCAGGTATTTACTTTGAATAGTAGCAAGTGTAGCTTCTTCATCCCCGCTAAGCTCTTTCGCAATCTGCTTAACCAAGCTATTGCTGGTTGCTTGACACGAAGATTTCAGTTTTTCCAGCTTTGCTGTAACCGATGCATCAATCTCTTTTTTCTTCTGGGACTTATTTTCGGAGTTTGTAGATCCCTTATCCGGCTTTTGTCCCTTGTCTACATTATTAGACGCTTCATCTGGCGGCAAAGTTGCGCTCGGACTAGGTTTAAGGACTTCATCTGGCTGCGTCGTTGGAACTAGATCAGGCTCTTGTGATGGAGTAGCATCAGGTTCTGAAGTCTGAGCTGCCTGATTAGAAGGTTGTTCATCTGGCTGTTCCGTAATATTCGGCGACTCTTGTCCTGCATTACTATCTGCAGTTTCTTCAAGACGCCCATTCAGTTCATCTACCTGATTTAACTTCGAATAGAGACTCATGCTTCCATAAATGACAATACCGATAACAACGAGAGCACCTGCGATAATCATTAGTTTTTTGTTCGTTTTTTTCATTGTTTTGGTTTCATATGAGCCACTAAAGAAGCAATGATTGCATATGAATCTCCTTTTTAGATTTTAAAATAAAAAAAGCTGACGCTTCATAATGACGGGGCGTCAGCTTGCGGATATAGCGTTTTCAGATCTGTCAACGACGCCATTCGTGCTAGTTCATGAGACAGCCGCTAGTTTATTTTTGTGATAAACAATTCTCAAATAAATCTCCATGCGCTTTTTCTCATCTAAGCAATCTTCCCACAGCAATTCATTGAATCCCATACAGAGCTGATGCCATTCACGTACAACGTTTGCGCGCATGAACATAATAATAACCTCCATGTTTCCACATAAACCACGCGGGAGGCACGATATTCGGTAGCTGGCTGGCAGTCTTTTAAAAGATAAGCCCCTATAGCTTTGCGTCACCACTTTTCAATGGTTTTGCCTTTATCGTGTGGTTATGCGGTTGTTTTGTTTAATGGTATGGTAACAAAATTATGGGAGTGTGTACAGGGCTTAGAGCTGATTCAGTCCATAACGGCATAATATTTAAACCTACTATTTTTAAAGGTTTTAAAAATTCTACAATCCTACTTATCCCATCTTCAAAACGTCAGACTAATAAATTGGCCTTCCTTTACCCGCAGGACATCCTTGATGAAACCGTCAATCCCCTAGCATAGTACTACCATATAAAGTGTGGTAGGTATGGTACACACGAGTTATTCTGCTTTTTCTTTATCTTGGTAAGGTGAAATAGAAAAATCTTCAACATCATCCTAAGGAAAAGAAACTTTTGTGTTATTTCCGTAAATGGGATAGGAGGATACAAAGACGTATCATTTTAGGTTTACCGTTCCATTAATATGAACTAACCCATTTTTTTTGATTTTATTTAGTTAATTCAGACAACATAGAAGTATTTATCTAATCTATAATACACATGTACCATGTTGGAGTGACTAAATTTTCATTGTAATATTTTTTAAAACAATAAAGTGAACAAATATGGACAATGAAAGACATCTTTTACATCCGAGTTATTATAATTATTTTACATGTTTCAAAGTTCTATTAATTTTCGGCAATTAACTTTAGTTAAACATACAACACAAAATAAGAATTCTTAGTTCTGTATTTTAGCTGTTCATTCTATTCTCTCTAATTATGGATGTATCTGGGATTAGATTCTCATTAAAAAGACAAAGACTGCCTGTTCAAAATTCGTTTTTTCATTTTGCTCGAAGCTCTGCTTAGCGTTCTAGTTCAACATAGTATGTGGCACTGAAATCATTGATACTTTCCGTCGGTTGGCTATGGGTTGTCGGTTCATTTTTCATTTGAAAGAGCAATCCGTTTACCTGCTCCTGTGACTTCCCCCTCCAACGCCACCGCCTACCTGCTCCTCTTCGCAGTGTTGACTATTTGTAATGCTTTTGAAGAATGTACTTTAAGGTTTCGTATTTTGATTCAAAAATGTCAAACAGATATGAATAACCTACTTTACAGATTGGACAAAAATATTTGTCCATGTATGCATCCTGTTATTAAATGCGACGTTTGATATCAATGTGTGCTCTCGAACCCATAGCCTTAGATTGCTAAACCATAGGTGTTAAATCATATCTAGCATCCGTAAGCAAAAGCGAAACTATCAGTTCAGACTGCCTTTCGGCTAACCCTCCCGGCAAGGAGATAGACATCTTCCCATCATTTTTCACGATCACCTTTGGGTTTGCAACCAAACTTTTCTCTTGGAATCTCAGCTGCTATCCAATCCGTATCCTCATTCTTCTTTTCTAGTTGGCGATCTCTAGCTACAACTGGGATCATGTCCTGTTGGAGCTCGTAACAATGTAACAAAAGAACATAATTGAGCTGAGTCGATGCTCTTAGAAAGCTTTCTCGGATACAACGCGTAAGAATGGATTATTATCTAAGGTCTCAAAGAGATAATCGTAGGTGTCTTTACGTGAAATTCCCGATATTTTGCATGGGAAACAGACTTTCTTGTTGAATATTTGAAGATGCTCATTTCTCTTCTCTTCAGTGTCTGGTAGGGATACTAAACACATTGAAATTTGGGGAGGCACTCCTTTTTATGTTCTAAAACTTTTGACCCAGTAAGGCTTTGGAATTATGAAATTGATTCAGATTGATAAAAATCCACAAACTTTTCTCCATGCTTTACATAGCCATGGTGTTCTTTTGCATACCTATGTGCTTCGGTGGATATATCTTGTCGCAATTCATTTGACATTAACATCTCTGATATTTTTTTTGCCAACTCTTCTGGATCTTGTTCTTGAACCAATAATCCATTTTCATAGTCTTTAATAACTTCTTTCATTCCTCCTATTGCGCTGGCAATCACTATTTTCCCACAAACCATTCCTTCAAGCATACTTAACGAAGTTGCTTCTTCTACATCATCTGATTTAATTGAAGGCATTAATAAAATATCAGTCATTTTATAAAATTCATCTATATGTGCATGCTCTACAGCACCAATAAATCTAACATATTCATCCAAATTGTTGCTTTTAACATATTTTTCTATATACTGTTTTTCTGGTCCATCTCCTACGATAACCAAATACGTATTTTTCACTCCATTATTTACAAGCTGCTGTAATGATTTAACGGAAAATATTACACCATTTTTTTTCACTAATCTCCTTGCTACTAATAGCATCTTTTTCTTCTCATCTATTCCCCATTTATTTCTTAATTTGCTTTTCAATTGTTCGTTCACAGGATGGAATCTTTGGTCATCAATAGAATTATAAATAACTTCCATCTTTTTATTATAATTGAAATATTCTAAAACATAATTTTTTAATCTAGTGTCTACTGTTACTACACCACTTACATTTGTTACTGCTTGTTTTTCTAAATTAATAGAATACTCAAAAACCTGATTTTCCTGATCTTTAGAAAAATAACCGTAATTTATTGCTTCTCTAGCAAAATACCCATGCAATGTTAAATATATAGGTATGTTTTTATTAGCTTTAACTAGTGCTCGTTTACACGCTACAGCTGCCATAACATCCTGTGCAGATATATAATCAAAAGTTCTTAGAGAAAGAGTCTGTGTAACCAATTTAGTCATTTCGTTTATCTTATTTTCTACAATTCTGATAAAGACACCAGATTTACTTTCCAATTTAATAGTTCTTAATAACTTATATTTAATTCTTTGTTTTTGAAACTCGAAACCTTTAAGGACTTTCGGATAGACAACTTCAGTATAATGTCCATTTTCATTCCATGCTTTTTCAAGCAACTCTTGATGAATATGTTTTCCACCAACCTTAATACTTTTAGAATTGTCCGCTGATACAAGTAGTATATTCAATTAAATCACTCACCTTTATGTAGTCTCCTTAAAAAGGAAAAATTTATAAACCTATTCTTTATCAATAAAAAGATTATTAATACATTTATAAGATTCATAAAAACGGTTTGCTCGTATACTAGACATATTATGTTTGAGAATATAGTTAATAGTCCGATCATCAAATTAGCCTTACTTAATATACTAATAGAGTACTTTCTTTTCAAAAAAATATTTAATGCTATAGTTGAAAAGATGGACGTCAGCAAAGTTGTTGTCGCGAGTGTGTAAACACCGTATTTTCCAACAAATAAGAAATTAAGTATAATATTCATTATTATAAAAGTTAAACTAACTATTGTGGGTATGACTGTTTTCTTGAAAGAATAAAATATTTGTATTATTAATCCTCCCGCTCCTGTGTAAAGGTTAATAGGAAAATAAATAAGCATCAATTCAAAAATCAACTTTACGTTCTCTTCTGTCATCTGTCCTCTCAAAAATACTAAATTCAAACCGTAAAGACCGAAATTTTGCAAAAGTATCAAAATAAGTATAAATATCACCAATAAAATATTCGAAAACTTTTTAACTTTTTCTTGAACAGCTTCTAACTTATTCTCTGCAATTAGGGTTGAAATAAAAGAATATGCTGCTCCTGCAACTGGGGATGTGACAGTGCTACCCACGAGAGTTATGATTAAAAAAGAATATGTTAATGCTGAAATATCCCCAGGATTTAAGTTAGAAGCAAATCCCTTATCAACAAAATTATTTATTACTCCCATCCCACCACCAAGTATAAGTGGTAATGAAAACCATATTAACTTTATAACTTCTTTATCTAGGCCAGTAACCTTTTTGGGAATGACTAAAAGAAAAAAAATGAATCCTATCAATATTCCTATTAATTGGCTCAGAACTATAAAGATAAATTGTTTTTCTATAAATAGCCATAACGTTACAAGTGAAACAACAGCCGAAATAAAATTAATTATGTTGCTGACTCCAAAAATTTTTTCTGCCCGAAAATATCCTTCCATAGCTTTCATAAATAACTGAAAATGCGCTGATATTAAGAGAACAATGCTAAATTCATATACATACTTAATTTCCTTATCTGAAAATCCAGGAGCTAGTAACTTAATGATGAAATCATAAAAAAAATAAAATAATATTGAACTAATCATTAACAAAATTATATTTAATAATGCTACACTATAAATGAAATTCACTTTTTGTTGATCTGTTTTGCGTTCATTTAAAAAGGGAATAACTCCAGCCAAAATAGCATCTGATATTAAGTTTATAGGTGTTGTAATTATAGTAGTTGCAAAGTTAAAAGAGTCCGTAATTTTAGATAATCCAAATTGAGTTGTGATAATAATGTTTCTTAAAAACGATAATACTTTTGCAATATTGTCAAATATGAATAATATTTTAACTGCCTGTTGAAAATTACTTTTTTTTAAAAATCTACTCATAAACAACCTCGTAATAAAATCCATAGAAATTTATAGCTACTTCTACTGCTTTCTTTGATTCCATGTCATGGACTAATATATAATTATAATTTTCCTCCAGTATTTTTTTATAAAATAAATTTAATTGAGCACTTTTATAGTCTTTATAAAAGTTACGTGCATCTTTACCAAAATAATGCTGTTCCTGACTATACTTGATTTCTAGACAGTTGTTTTTTTTGGAACTCATTCTTTTATTTATTGAATCAATTGTCTTAGTCAATTGCTTTTTTGCTAAATCTGAATGTTCTTGACTCACCATATCACTTAACCATAAGCTATAATACTTTTTCAAAAAAGGCCAATTGGAATTGATCTCACTCTTGAGTTTATACATTTTATGTAAACCAAACCTATTGATTACTTTGTGAATAAAAGGATTTAATATTAGAGGATACAATGAAAACGTTTTTTCAAAAAAATGTTTATAAATCGTTCGTTGAGTGCCGTTATAAACCACGAATTTACCAACATCTGAATTTATATAATTCTCATTAAATACTCTATACTTATACCAAGAATCAACTTTTTTTAAATTAAGTAACGGTGTAGCGAGGTAATATATTGTATTATCTCGTATATAATTAGGTATTATATTTTTGTCATATACCACCTTTTTTACCGCAAAGATATCTCCAATCAAATTAGATCCTCTTGTCCAAAAAATCCGCTTAAGCAAATCATTTTTCTTAAACTCAGCTGTTTTAATTGTACCTGTCACACTAGAGCTCGCATCTATCGTGATTAGATCAGCATATAGACCATCTATGTTAGGATTGTTTTCAAATTCCTTGATAATATCTACTAATGAGTTTGCATTATTTAGTAAATCATCTGAATGAAGAAGCATTACAATGTCGCCTGTTATTAATGTACTTCCATTTTGAAGTGCGTTTAATTGATCACTATTCTCTTGATAAATGTACTTAATTTCTCCATTTTTAAATTCTCTTATTTTATTCTCTGTACTATCCGTTGAACCGTCGTTAATAACAATTAGTTCCCAATTTTTATATGTTTGTTCAATAATCGATTTAATACTTTTCTGTATATATAATTCATCGTTATATGTAGGCATTAAAATTGATATTTTATAACTCATGATTAACGGTTCTCCTTACTGTCATTATTATATTGATAATTAATTTTACAATGACTTGTCGTAATCACTAACAAACCAACTTGTTCTGATCACTTTGTTGACTTATTCTATTTATCAGTTTACAGAATCCTTTTTTTAACCACACGACCGGGATTACCCACAAATACTGAATATGAATCCACATCCTTTGACACCACTGCACCGGCACCAATAATGCAACCGTCACCTATAGTAACACCAGGCAAAATGATTACTCGTTGTCCAATCCAAACATCGTTACCTATTACGACGGGACGCATAGCTTCAAAACCCTGTTCTATCATAGGTATATCAACTCTGTCATGCCTATGATTGGTAGTGAAAACAATAACTTCTGGTCCCATCATTACATTATTTCCAATTTCAACTTCACCAGTGATTAGACAGTTTATACCTATACCTGAATCGTTCCCTAGTGACACTTCTGTGGAATAAATTGCTCCTTTTTCTATATTGATATTTTTCCCAACATATTTAAGACGCTTTGAAGCAATTATTCCTCTTGTCCTCTTTGAGAGAGTATTATACCAACTACCATCTGAGGTAGGTAACAACTTTGCTATTCTATATGCAATATTCCAAAATATTGAATTAATAATAATTACCTCCTGTTATCCATAAGTCTATATAATTTATTTACTTGGTTACTATTATCTAAATCCTCATGCTTAAGCGATTGCGATAACCTGTCTCTTAACTCTTTTGATTCCAGAAGCTTCTTAACTCCTTCAGCTATATCTCCAGCGTTAATAGATACAACAATTCCTGTTTCCCTATTGGTTATCTGCTCCTTGAAAGCAGGTATATCAGTAACAACTATAGGTCGATAAAGAATCTTGGCTTCAGTGACCGTCATACCATTCGATTCAGTTAATGATGGTTGCACATATACATCACAATTAAGCATAAAAGGATAGGGATTTACCTTGGTGCCTAATAGTATAAAATAATCCTCAAGCCCTCGATGGCTTATCTCCCTTTCTATCTCAGTGCGAATATGCCCATCTCCAACAATATACCACCTTATATTGTATCCCTGTCTTATAAGTAACTCACATGCATTTACTGCCAAAAGTATTCCTTTTTCCGGTGCAAGACGGCTGACAGTAGCAATTCTCGTTCCCTTAAAATCATCAGTATAACCCTCTTCAAGTGACTTCCTTTGAATTTCTGAAGGAGATATTATATTTTCAATTATATGTATTTTTTCGGATATATCAGGAAATGTTCTACACAATGAGTTGTAGCTTTCTTTCCCTACAGTAACAATGTTATGTGCAGTTTTAAAATAATAATAATCCATATTTGGTTGAAAAATCCCCGTCTTAAAACCAGCTTCATAATTAAAATGATTATAGAGTATTTTGTTATTTGCTTTCACCTTATCTATAACAAAGTAATTACAAAATACATCAGCGTAACTAATCGCAACATCATACCTCTCGTTTGCATGAAACAGGACTTTTTTGAAGAATGTCCAATAAATTTTCCATTTAAAGTTTGGAAATAACCTTCCTAAAATTGCCCCAGTAAGTCTTGCAACGCGGATAATGGCTAGCCTACATTTATTAAAGATCAAATCCTTTTTTGTCAGTGATATAACAGAGTTCGGAAGTAGCGGAGTTAGTAACTTTACATGTGGTGGAATTTCATTTAGAAATACTCCCTCATTCTCAAAGAGAAGAAGATGAACCTCATATTTTTCGTAATCAATATTCTTTAATAACGATAGTAAACTTTTCTCAATCCCCCCAGCTCCCAGGTGATTGGATACAAACAAGATTTTTTTTTTCATTTTCCCACCTTACTCTCATAAACTCTTTCAAAAAGCTCTAATTTACTTCCATGTGAAACTGACAAGTGTGGTTCCTTTCACATCAGGCATCACTTGCATCTTCAGGAACTTTTAGCTATATTTCTTATCAATCAACAGGGCAACGAACAGGAGTTTGTCCCTTATCGAGCCACTTTTGAAGGTGCTCTATGATAATCATGGGCTCTTTTAATCTGTTCAATGAAAAAATGACGTTCTTTTAAATCTCATTGACTTTTGAAAAAAACATTGTTGATGACATCCAATTCCAACCACTTCCAAAGCCCCATTACTATATTTAGTTTAGGATTGTAAGGTGGGAGAAATACAAACGCGAGTCTTCCGCGCAGTTCATCAAGAAAAGGACGAAGCATTTTCGCGATCGTCGTGATTATAATTTCTATAATTCTTTTTTTTGCTTTATACCTGAATCTAAGGATTTGTATTAATGCAGCTAAATCTATTAAATTTAAAGTATATAAAATCGAGAATATTCTAGAAAAGTATCTCCAATCTTTTCTTGGAACCTCTTTCAAGTATCTTCCTAAAGCTAGATTTTTTATTCCTTCACCTATAATTTTTGATTTTTTAAACTTTTTTATTTCACTTTTTATTCCACTTAATGTATATTTTGAAAATCCGAAGCAGTTTAAACAAGTATTATCAATGGCAGTAAATGAATTATAAGAGATAAGGTCCTGGTTCTCTTTAACTTTATTCATCTTCTCTGTATAATTATAAAAACTTGTTACTAAATCTATGTATCTATCCGCCAATCCTTTTTTATAGGAATTTGAAATCGATGAACTATTTTTATAGTAATAGTATGTATCATCATTAATCAATTCAATATTCGGATAATTCACGTATAGTTTGAGATTAAAAAGAAAATCTTCACCATAATATATATTTTTCTCGAACTTTATATCTAGTGATTTAACATACTCAGTTCTATAAAGTTTATTACCAGCACAAGCACCGAAACTTTTACCAAAGAAATATATAAATTTCTCCTTAGAGTCCATTAAGTTTTTTTTCTCAATTCTATCTTTATCAAAAGTAAAAGTTGAATCAACAACTCCATTCTCATCCACACTGATCAATTTACCTGTCAGAATATCGGCCTTTGTTCTTTTTGCTCGTTTTATAAATATATCAATAGTTTCCGAGCTAATGAAATCATCGGAGTCAAGCAAGTAAAAGTAAGCTCCTGTAGCAATATTAATACCTGTATTTCTTGCTTCTGAGACTCCCTCATTACTTTTATGTATTACTATTATTCTTTTATCTTTTAATGCATACTCATTGCATATTTTTTCGCTGTTATCTACAGAACCATCATTAACTACAATAATTTCCAATTTTTTATACGTCTGGTTTATAACACTCTCTAAACACTTATTTAGATATCTTTCTGCATTATAAACCGGAATTATAATACTTATCTTCATATTAACCTCACTTACTTTATAAATTAACTGCTTTACTTTTTATTTTTGTTGTAATTGAATTGGTAATCCAAAATATTATCCACAAAATTGTTACAAAAAACAAAGCGCCTTTAAAAAGTTGATTTGGTGAATAAAGATACCATCTTGGCACATTGAAAATTATAGAATAAACTAATATCTTTTGGAATTCACTTCTACCAAAATTCAAGTTATTTAGTAAAGTTACTACAATAAAAGATATAATTAAAACCCCAAACCATCCAAACCAAAAGTAAAAATGAGTTGGTATTAGTCCTCCACCCATATTATAAAAATATTTTATGGAAACAAAAGTTGTTACATCCGAAGCTATTGAGTCTGAACCTATTAAAATTGATTTGAAAAATTCATAAAATGAATTGAATCTTGTACTTATGTTGGCGATTTCTGAAGCAGCAACATGAGTAGCAGAAGCATAATAAGCAAATGTCGCAGTATCAAAGACTAAATAATTGTTAAACAAATTACCAATTAATTGCTTTAGGTTGACATGTGTTAAAGAATAACTATCTCTATATGCAGCGACTATGCTATTTAATAGTATTCCTATTGCTGCAAAAATGAATATTTTCTTAAAGGATAATTTATTAACCAATAACGTTATAGAAAAGAGAATCATTAGTTGTAAAGAAGTAATCCTTCCTCCATAATACAAATCTTGCAAAATAAATATTCCAATTAATAGAGTGAATATAGTTATTCTAATTTTCGATTTTCCCGAAAAATAATATGCAAATAGAAATAGCAATTTTGAATATTCAAAAATAGGTGAAATTCTAACGGAATAAGAATTAAAATCCCCTCTATCAACTCCAGTAATTAAAGAAAAAACTAACGCTGAAATTATTAAATAAAATACTATAAGATTGTCTTTGGGTTCTAATTTAATCTTACTTAATTCAATAGATTTCCCATTATATAATACGGTTATAACGGTCATAAACAATAAAATTATTCTTATCGTAAGTCCATAAATTTCTTGGGTTTTAACTTCATAAAACGGAACACTTAATTCCCCACCAACAATATATTCACCCATAGTAAAACTATAATTAACATAGAGTATGAACATAAACATTATTGTAAACAGTATGTTTTTTCTGCTTTTAAATAACAAATATATTGATACTAATAATACTCCTATTGCACTAATCATATTTGTGTAAGTATTAATTGGTGAAAGCGTAATAAGAGTAAATATTATCGCTATTACAAACAATTTGAAGATCATTGAGTTTTCTATTTTCATTTAAGTTAATAACTCCTAATATATAGTTGAAAAGTTTTATATATTATTATTGTAAGTTTCTACATATTCAATATACCTGTCTTTATCATTATAAAATTGTTTTGCTCGGTTTATCGCTTGTATTGAATATTTAGACTTGCCATAAGTTTTTATTTCTCTTACTCTCTCAATAAGAATGTCCAAATTCCCTTTTTCTACTATAAAACCACAACTTTCGTCTATACTTTCGACACTTCCGCCCGTGGCAAAAGTAACGACAGGAGTACCACATGCTAATGCCTCTAGATTGGTTGTGGGGAAATTGTCTTCTAATGTAGGATTAATAAAAACATCTACAGTTGAGTATATCTCCACAAGTTCTTTAATATTATTAGTTCGTGTTATACCAATTATATTGTCAGGCAGTTGAGCAATTTGTTTTTCTGTTAATCCCACCAAAACTATTTTTTCGTTATTTTCCAGTTTTTTTGATAACTCAACAAAATATTTTAATCCCTTTCTTCTATCCCAAATACTTGCGACACCTAATATAATATATATATTTTCAAGATTATGTTTTGTTCTAAAATTGCTCTCTGTTGGTTGAAAAACTCCCAAGTCTATGCCATTATTAATAACTGCAATAGGATATTCGCCTACTATAGATTCTTTTACTATACCTGCTAACCAAATTGATGGTGTTACTATCGTTAAATTCTTAATACCAGTAAAGATATCTTTTTTTATAGAAAAATTATTATATGAATTATCAATAAATTTACTGCTTGGGTATGAGTTTTTCTCAGGACATTCAAAGCAATTGGTTTTCCATTTATCACATCCCACATAATCAAAATAAGCACAATGGCCTGTAAATGCCCAACAATCATGTAAGGTCCAAATAACTGGCTTATTAGCTTTGTTTAAATAATCGAACAATATTTCAACATTGATATAGTATCCATGAATATTATGTAAATGAATCACATCCGGGTCTAACTCTTCAACCTTATTTATAAATTCCTTAGTAGCTTTCTTCGAGCCAAACCCATGCTTATCATAAATCCTAGTCAAGGCTACATGGGCATAGTTGTCGAATTTCGATCCTATTTTAATGGTTTGATCACAGTTTTTCGCCTGGCCTCTACCATAAGCAATATAACTCTCATGCCCCTGCTCAACAAGCATTTTATGGATATCTGTAGCTATCCTACCGGTACTCCCAACTCCACAGACAGAGTTGATTTGTAATACTTTCACTAATTGCGCCCCCAAACAACTCTATCGACGTAATCCGTATAAGACAATATAATCCTTAATATTTTATCTGAAACGTTATGCATGCTATAATCCGTCACACGTCTTAATGTCTCTGCTTCTTGAGTTTCCAACACTTCTAATCCCTGCAAAATCCGCATTTTATTGAGTCCAACCATCATTACCGAAGCCTCTTCCATTGCTTCAGGACGCTCATGAGCTTGCCTAATATTAAGTGCTCTAAATCCGAGAATCGATGACTCTTCACTTATTGTTCCACTGTCACTGAGAACAACTTTTGCATGAATTTGAAGCTTATTATAGTCATTGAACCCCAAGGGTTTCATTGTTTTCACTAACGGATTAAACTTGATGCCCTTGGCCTCAATCATATTTCTTGTTCTAGGATGAGTACTTATGATGATAGGCAACTGATATTTTTCAGCAATCTCGTTTAAACTCTCCACCAGGTTTAAAAAGTTCGTTTCTGAGCTAATATTCTCTTCCCTGTGTGCTGACACTACAAAGTATTGTCCCTCATTCAATGCCAGTCTCTCTAACACATCGGAATTCTCAATATCCGATTTTCTTGAATGAAGAACCTCAAACATCGGGCTTCCCGTTTTGATTATTCGATCTGCTGGTAGTCCCTCTCTTAGTAAATATTCTCTTGCAATATCACTGTAAGTTAGATTAACATCTGCGATATGGTCTACAATTTTTCKRTTKGTTTCTTCCGGRACCCTTTGGTCAAAACATCTRTTTCCGGCTTCCATATGGAAGATTGGGATTTGCCTTCTCTTTGCTGCGATGGCACATAAGCAGCTATTCGTATCCCCTAAGACCAACACAGCATCAGGTTGAACTTCTTCCATAACAGGGTCAATTTTTATTAATATATTCCCAATCGTTTCAATGGCACCACCTGTGGCAGCATCTAAGAAATAGTCCGGTTTTCTTAAATGGAACTCTTTAAAGAATACTTCGTTTAACTCATAGTCGTAATTTTGCCCTGTATGGACAATAATATGTTCTATTGCATTGGACTGTTCCAACTTGTTGATAACAGCTGAGAGTCTTATAATTTCTGGTCTTGTTCCAACGACTGTCATCACTTTGAGCTTCTGCATATAATTTAAACCTCCAAGTAGTAGGTGTCTGGCTTTGCCGGATCAAAGTGTTCATTGGCCCACATGACTGTAACCATATCTACTTGCCCCAGGTTCTCAATATTGTGTGTATATCCTGTAGGTATATCTACAACTTCCATCTTTTCACCACTCACAAAATATTCTAACACTTCATTGCTATCGATCTTCCGAAAGCGAATAACCCCGATTCCACTGACAACAAGAAACTTTTCATTCTTTGTGTGATGCCAGTGATTACCTTTCGTTATCCCTGGCTTAGATATATTAATGGACACTTGTCCACGATCTGGCGTCTTCACAAATTCAGTAAAGGAACCTCTATGGTCCACATTCATCTTTAATTCATAACTAAATTGATCTTTTGGCAAATAACTGAGGTATGTACTGTACAATTTCTTGGTAACTGCATCTGACATATCTGGAATAGTACGCTCCACACGGCTCTTCTTGAATGAATATATTATTTCAGAAATTTCTCCAAGTAAAATACTATGAACGATTGGAACTTCACAATATTGTCCAACAGCGTTTTCATTGCCATTCAGGGCATTAAGTAACTCCTCAATCACGTCATCAATGTACACCAATCTCATGCCAACATTTGGATTATTAATGGTAATAGGTAGATCATGGGCTATGTTGTAACAAAATGTTGCTACAGCACTGTTGTAATTAGGCTTACACCACTTCCCGAATACATTGGGATAACGGTATATTAGCACTTTTGCCCCTGTAGCCTTACTGTGTTCAAATAGTAACTCCTCGCTTGCCCTCTTACTCAGCCCATAAGGATTATCTAAATCAGCTTGAATAGACGAGGATATCATAATTGGACATCTATTTTCATACTTCTTTAAAGTGTCGAGAAGTAGGGTAGTAAATCCGTAGTTTCCATCCATGTATTCGGACTGATCTTTAGGTCTATTTATACCTGCAAGATGAAATACAAAATCCGTTTCTCTACAATATTCATCTAGTAGGGTTGGATCAGTGTCTCTGCTGAATTCAAAGATAGTTCCGAAATTTTTATTTTTCAATTCCGCTATCAGGTTCTTAGCAATAAATCCGTTTGCTCCGGTCACCAATATGTTCACTGTTTATTCCAACCTCCTATAATTCAGAATTAGTATATTACAGGAATCGCTCTAAGTTCCTTTTGCACATAATCTAGCATCAGTAACTTTTCTTTGACCTGTGCTATAGTGAGCCTCTGCGTATTGTGGGAGTTATACTCTTCTTCCGTAGATAGTTCTTGATTACCCTCAACAAAATATTTATCGTAGTTTAGATCCCTCTTGTCTGCTGGTACACGGTAGTATCCATCCATATCATGGGAGACTACATGTTCTTCCCTAGTAAGTAAAGTCTCATACAACTTTTCACCATGACGTGTGCCAATGATTTTAATCTCATTATCAGCATTAAATAACTCTACGAGCGCTTGTGCAAGGACTCTAATCGTGGATGCAGGAGATTTCTGTACCATAATATCACCAGCTTCTGCATGTTCAAACGCGAACACTACAAGCTCAACGGCATCTTCTAAGTTCATCAAAAATCTAGTCATATTAGGATCCGTAATAGTTAGTGGTTGACCGCTCTTAATTTGTTCAATGAACAATGGAATCACTGAACCTCTAGAAGCCATTACATTTCCATAACGTGTCCCACAAATTAGTGTTCGACTAGGATCTACAGTCTTCGCCTTAGCTACAAATACTTTCTCCATCATCGCTTTAGAGATTCCCATTGCGTTAATCGGATATGCTGCTTTATCTGTAGATAGACAAATGACTTTCTCTACGCTATTCTCAATGGCAGCTGTAAGCACATTCTCAGTACCTAACACATTCGTTTTCACTGCTTCTAAAGGGAAGAACTCACAAGAAGGAACTTGTTTCAATGCTGCCGCATGGAATACATAGTCAACGTTATACATTGCATTTTTTACGCTTGCAAGATCACGAACATCGCCTATATAAAACTTTAATTTATCACTCTTATAAACTTTCCGCATATCATCTTGCTTCTTCTCATCGCGTGAAAATATACGAATTTCTTTTATATCCGAATCTAAGAATCTATTCATAACAGCGTTACCGAAGGAGCCAGTACCGCCTGTTATCAACAGAGTTTTATCTTTAAACATACTATTCTCACTCCCTTGACTATGACTTAACTATTTCACATTTTGGAATAAATCATCAATCTCATTTAGTAAATCTTGCTTATTAAAATTATTATCATAATAGTTTCTTGAGTTTAACTGTAACTCATCCAATTCGGTAGCTGACAGCTTGGACATCTTTATCACCGCATCCGCGAAACTTTTAGCATTTCCCACTTCGCAAACCATACCCGAACTCGACTCATTGACTATATCCGCTGTTTCGCCATCAGCAGAAGCAAGAATTGGCATTCCACACGCCATATAGGATTGCAGCTTAGCTGGAATTGTCATCTTAAATAGAGGATTCGCGGTTAAACATATGACAGCCACATCATGCTCTGATAGTATCTTAGGAATTTCAATAGCAGGCTTCTTTGGAATGAACGAGAATAACTCTGTTACACCCTTGTTCTTAACTAGCTCTAAGAGTGTTCCTTTGTATCGACCTTCCCCTACTATCGTAAACAGTATCTTGCTAGTACAATCTATTTCATCCTTAATTATCCTTGCTGCTTCTGGTAATATATCTAACCCTTGAGCATTACCGATATTACCAGTAAATATCACCTTAAACACCTTTTTTGTCTCTTCTATAACAGATTCCGATTGCTTCATAGGCTTATAGAAATCTTCGGCATATTGCGGCCAAAACATGATTTTTTCTGTTGAAACACCTCGGTTTTCAATAGACTTAACAAAACTCTTTGAAGTTGTTAGTATCTTTGTACAGTTAGAATAGATGTAATCTACCATCTTACCAATAGATGATAGGACCCATTTATTAGTTGTCCCTGTTATAATTGCTACATTCTCTGGCCATAGATCCTGTACATATAAGTAACATGGGATTTTCCGTTTCATTGCATACCATACTCCGGGCAATGCCTGAGTCATTGGTGAAACTTCATAAATAAATACAAAATCAGCTTTAATATTTGTAGTAGACTTCCATATAAATCCCGTTGCTACAAATGACAAATAATTTAGTATCAAAGTTATTGAATTAGAACCTCTAGCAACCAATGGAATTCTTATTATTTCGACTCCATTATATGATTCTCTTCTACTTTTAAATAATCCGTATCCTTCATAGTACTTTCCTTGTGGATAATTCGGGATTCCTGTAATTACCGTTACTTTATAGCCTCGCTTTACCCATTCCGTGCAAATATCATTAATTCGAAATTGTTCAGGGTAGAAATATTGTGAAATAACTAGAATATGTTTTTTCAAGTAAATTTCGACCCCTTATCTCTCAGTCATCTCAATTGAATTTTTCAGATCTCTTATTGTATAATTTGCTCTATAAGCACTCATACTTTGCTCATACACTAAATTTCCAAACAACTTATTAAAGACCCCTATCTTAGTAGCTAGCCACTTTAGAAGTGGATTAAACCCTTTAATTAATCTTAATTTTTTACCATGCGTTTCAGCAATTAGCCTAACCATTTCGCTGGTTTTAACGTATTCTCTATTTTGCGGAAAAAACAAACCCGAATCTTCAAAATCGATTATACTCTTTAAAAATTGACATAAGTTATCTATGTGAAGCATACTTCGCATATTATCTACATCCGGAAATATAGGAGATCTTTGAGCCATATTTGCAAGCCTACTATAGTTTCCTTTAGATCCTTTTCCATATATCATTGGAGGTCTCAGGACAGCAATTCTGAAACTATCATTTTGTAATGGAAGTATCGCTTCTTCCGCTTGAAGTTTACTACGGCCATAAAAATTTCTTGGAGCAGGTATCGTATTTCTATCGATAAGCTTTAACAAATTACTGCCATCACCATAAACGATGATACTACTCATAAATATGAACTGCTTGACACCTTCATTTTCAGCTTTTTTCGCTACTTCAATAGTAAGATCACGATTTACTTTGTAATATATGGATTCCATTTCAGGATCAGTCGAGACATGAGCTACCCCAGCTGCATGAAAAATGACATCATATGAGGAGAAATCTTTCTCTTTCCATATATCATCTCTTAAACTAATAAATTCAACTGAATAGTTAGTTGGATCTTTTACAAGTAAATTTTTCAAACTTATGCCTATATAACTATTAGAACCAGTTATCAATATTTTTTTCATTTTGCATTAGTCTCCAATAAACTAGGAAAATCTTTATTTCTCACTTTTCCGGTTTCGCCCTCAACTACACCATCTCTTCTCACAACACTCAAGATCGTACCGAAGAAGCACCTAACATCCATCCACAAACCAATCTTATCTACATACTCCCCATCCAGCTTAGCCTTCACTTCAATTGGAAGCTCGTCTCTACCGTTAATCTGCGCCCAGCCTGTTAGGCCAGGTAGGATGTCATTCGCACCGTAAATGTCGCGCTCTGCGATCAGATCGTATTGATTCCATAGTGCAGGACGTGGGCCAATGATACTCATTTCACCTTTGAGTATGTTAATGATTTGGGGCAATTCATCCAGACTTGATTTACGAAGAAATTGTCCCAGCTTCGTAATGAAAGCCTTCGGGTCTTGTAGCATATGTGTTGGCATATCTTTTGGTGCATCTGTCCGCATTGTTCTAAATTTCAGAATATAAAAGTGCTTCCTATTCTTACCAACACGCTTTTGTTTGAATAAGACAGGGCCTTTAGAGTCAGCTTTGATAAGAATAGTGATAAGCGCCAAAACTGGCGACAATATGACGATGGCAAGGAAGGATAAGACAATATCAGCAACTATTTTCACAACACTGTACAGCTTCAATTCATCACCCACGTTGTTGAATTTATGTATTTCAAAATAAGACTTTCGGTTGATGCTCATTCATGACGAATTCTAAATACTCTAGTAAATCCATCTTCAGATCTTCCCTTTGCAATGCAAATACTAATTGAGTCTTAATAAACCCAAGCTTGTCCCCTACATCATACCTGGTACCTTCAAAGTCGTAAGCATATACTGCTTCAAAACGATTGAGTTCTGCTATAGCATCGGTGAGTTGAATCTCGTCGCCTGCACCTGGTGTTTGGTTCTCTAAAACATCGAATATGCTTGGACTAAGGATATAGCGACCCATTATTGCAATATTAGATGGAGCAACTTCACGTTTTGGCTTCTCTACTAGGTTCGACACACTATAGAGTCGGTCCTGAACAACTTTACCGTCAACGATACCATAACGGGATACTTCATCCATCGGTACAGTCTGGACACCGATAATAGATGATCTGTAACGATCGTATTGCTCGATCATTTGTTTCAAGCAAGGCTTTTCCGCCTGCACAATGTCATCGCCTAACAACACAGCGAATGGTTCTTGTCCTATAAACTTGCGAGCACACCAGATCGCATGACCTAGCCCTTTCGCTTCCTTTTGCCTAATATAGTGAATGTCCACCATCTTGGACGACTTCTGTACTTCACTAAGTATTTCTAGCTTTCCCTTCTCAAGTAGAGTCTGCTCCAGTTCAAACGAATTGTCGAAGTGATCTTCGATGGCTCGTTTCCCTTTACCCGTCACGATAATGATATCTTCGATTCCTGATGCAATCGCTTCTTCGACAATATATTGAATAGTAGGCTTATCTACAATTGGTAGCATTTCCTTGGGCATAGCTTTTGTTGCTGGAAGAAAACGTGTTCCCAACCCTGCTGCCGGTATAATAGCTTTACGTACTTTCATGAGATAACCTCCTACTGGTCTAAATTTGCTTTTTAAAGTATGGTTCAATATTCACTTCATCCAACTTCCCCTTCTTATTGGGGTGACAATTTTAGAAATACACCTATTTATCTTGAATAACCTCATCAAAAGATTTCCCTTGGCTCATACCGTATTTTTTTGCAACTTGAATCAGTTCATCATACTGCTCCTCTGATAGTTTTTCGAGAATAATAGTACGCGCTTCTTTCTTTTCTTCTAAGTTCAAGCCTCCGCTTGCAAGAGCTTGCAGTTTCTTAATATCTGCCATGCTGAGTTCTTTAAGTAATACGGATGAGACCTTCGCTTTTTCAGATACTGTTATTTTTTCCTGAAGATCTTTAGCTTTATCTAAAGAAACCTCGCCGCTGTAGCCATCTTTAGACTTATCTTCTTCTTTGGTTCCGTTTGAATCATTAGATCCGCTATCCTTAGTATTATCTGTCCGCGGCTTATCTACTTTTTCGTTTGAACTATCTACCGTTCCATCATTATTAACCGTTGTAGAAGGATTATCCTTCCCTGTCTCATCTGTTCCCTGCTCTTCTGGCTTTGTGTCTGGAGTCACCACTTCATTCAACAAATCGCCTTCAAGATCAGCAGCTAATGTAGAAATAAGCTTATCCACAGCATAATTAGCTGCAAATAAGCCCCCTACTCCCAGTATGACAATGATTGATGCGACCCAAATTAATATCTTCTTCCACTTTTTCTTACGCATGTTTAATCTCCTCCGTTATGATAGTCTGTCTGCTAAGATACATGTGAATAAAAAGGAACAAGATGCTCGATAACATCTTTAATTGTCGTTTGATTATCTCCAATAGCTTTCTCAATTCGTTTGAATTGAAGCTCGAGTTCTACTCTATTAATCTGTGTAGGCTTGCCTATGTAAATTCGTTCATGATGTGTAGAGGTTACAGCCTCTTCATCCGTTAGCAGCTCCTCGAACAGCTTCTCGCCTTCACGCATGCCGCTAAAGTTTATTTCAATATCTATATTCGGCTCGTAGCCTGACAATCGAATGAGATCCTGCGCTAGATCAAGAATTCGTACTGGCTCTCCCATATCTAAGACAAAGATTTCTCCACCTTTAGCAAATGACCCCGCTTGGATAACGAGCTGAACCGCTTCTGGAATCGTCATGAAATATCTGACCATGTCAGGGTGAGTTACGGTCACAGGTCCTCCTGCAGCAATCTGCTGTTTGAACCTTGGAATTACGCTGCCTCGACTTCCGAGTACATTCCCGAACCGTACAGCTACGAACTGGGTATCACTTATTGTGTTAATACTCTGTATGTACATCTCTGCAATTCTCTTAGTCGCTCCCATAATGCTTGAAGGATTAACAGCTTTATCGGAAGAGATCATAACGAACCGTTCCGTTTTATATTTATCCGCAAAATCTGCTACGTTCTTTGTCCCAAACACGTTGTTTTTCACTGCCTCTGAAGGGTTTCTTTCCATAAGGGGCACATGCTTATGCGCTGCTGCATGGAATACAACCTGCGGCCTAAACTTCCGAAATACGTCGTCCAATCTGCTTCGATCCTGAATATCTGCGATTACCGTCTCCAAATGAACATTCGGGAATTTTGTTCTGAGCTCTATCTCGATCGTGTAAATACTATTCTCTCCATGTCCAAGTAACAACAGGCTTTTCGGATTAAAGGAAGAAATTTGTCTGCAGAGCTCTGAACCTATTGACCCACCAGCACCTGTTACGAGCACAACTTTACCTGATACATAATTAGCTATGCCTTCTAAATCCGTCATAACAGGGTCTCTTCCCAGTAAATCCTCCACTTCTACATTACGTAATGCTTTTACCGCAAGAACACCCTTAATAAAATCATTAATAGAAGGAATAATCTTAACCTTGGCTCCTGTAAGCTTACAAACATTAATAATTTCCGTTATATGTACCCGCTTCGCGGACGGCATTGCAATAATAATGTCATGGATATGATGTTTTTGTACTATTTCCTCTATGTGCATACGAGTTCCAAGAACTGGTATTCCTACTACTTGCATATTTCGCTTATGTAGATCATCATCAATAAAACCTATAATTCGATTACCTGAAAAGCTGTTGCTTGTCATAATTTCTTTTGCAATAAGAGCTCCACAATCCCCAGCACCAATGACTAGTACATTATTTGTTAAAGCGGACTTTTTGGTTCTATTTACTCGGATCAAGCGCCATAGGAAACGCGATCCACCCATTAATAGCAGCATAAGTTCAAGTGTTCGAGTTGTAATGGAAATAGGAACCCGTTCTCCATTTAGTGCGTACGTTGCTCCATATGATAAAATAAGTCCGATTATAATGGCTTTGGCTAGCTCTATAATCTCTCCTATACTGGCATATTGCCACATACGTCTATACATACGGAAGAATGCCAAACTACTGCCGCATATCACGGTTGTTAATAAAGCAAATTCAAGCATTTGTTTCACGTAGATGGGAGGGATATTTCCGTCAAAACGAAAGAGATAAGATACCCCAGTTGCTATCCATATAATACAAATATCTACCACCAGTATGATTAGCATTCTATTTCTATTACTCACCTTGCTCATCCCTCCACTAAAGCTATCATCTACGATTTGAATTGTTTATTTATCTTGTACACCATAATAATAATAGTAGGCTTCTTCATTCGCTTTACGCTTCACATTATTCAGTACGACACCTAAAATCCGGGCATTCACACTCTCTAAATTCTTAACTGCCTTACTAGCGATATCCCTTTTCACTTTCCCTTGATCGACTACCAGAATGACACCATCGCTCTTTGTAGCCACAATCTGTGCATCAGTTACAGCAAGTAATGGCGGTGTGTCGATTAAGATAATGTCATACTTTTTTCTTAGTTGCTCAATGACTGCAGTCATTCTTTTGGAATTCATCATTTCCGCTGGATTTGGAGGAATGGCACCCGACGTGATGATGTCCAAATTGGGAATATCCGAAATCTGGATTACTTCCTCTAATGAGCATTGCTGTGAAATAACGGATGAAAGACCAAAACGATTGGACACTGAAAAGGTGTGATGAGCAGTTGGTTTACGAAGATCGGCATCAATTAGAATAACCTTTTTCTCCGATTGAGCGAATGTAACTGCCAGATTCGTTATGGTCGTAGACTTCCCTTCGCCAGGTCCTGCCGAAGAGACCATTAATACTTGAAGCTTTTCATCTATGGAAGAAAACTCAATATTGGTCCGAAGCGCACGATAGGATTCTGATATGGGAGAACGAGGATTAGTTATTGTTATAATCTGTCGCTTATTTTTCGATAGAGACACGCTCTAATTCACCTGCCTTGTAGGTTTGGTTGGCTTTGCTAGTTTGGTTAGAATTAACATCCTCCAGACTCATTCTCGAGATCATGGCTAGCGTTGGTTGTCCCAAAAACTGTAGCACGTCCGCTTCAGTCTTAATGGTATCATCCATATACTCAAGCAAGAATGTAATACCGACAGAAATTATTAAGGATACAATAAAAGCAATTGCGATATTAAGCGGAATATCAGGAGATACTGGACTTGGCTTTGCATCTAAGACAGCTTCATTCAAAATGGAAACATTCTCAACTTTAAAGATATGCTGAATCTCTTCACGGAAAACGTTTGACACCGCATTTACGACTTGAGCCGCTTGCTTATAATCTATATCTTGTACAACTAATGTCATTACTTGCGTATTGTTTACAGAGCTAACCTGAATCTTGTACGATAGCTCAATTGCCGTTAATCCAAGCTGTGGATATTTGGCAGCTACCTTATCTAAAATAGCTGGTGTTTTTATGATTTCTTTATAGGTATCTATCATTCTAATGTTGGTATTTATTTGATTAATATCAAGTTGCCCCGTTGCCAATTGTGTCGTGGTTTGATTCACAATAATTTTCGTAGAGGCCTCATAGACAGGGTCTTTAAAGTACATACTTATAACAGCCGCTGCCGCTGTACAAATCAAGACAAACACAATTATAAGCAACAATCTCTTCTTAATGATCGCTATATACTGTCGCAAATCTAGTTCGCTAGACACTTAATATTCCTCCATCCGATATAGTCTTTAAGAATTAGTAAATGATTCTAAAGAACCATATCCTACTACATAATAATCTATAATCTAACAATATCCTATAATTTTCCGAAAAAAATCTTCCCCTCACCTACATGAGAGGAAGATTATGTCTATATTGTTACTTAATTGTCGAAGTTTAGTGCACGGTAAATAATTACTGCTGCCTCTGCACGAGTCGCATTGTTATTTGGCAAGAACTTGCCTGCATTTCCAACTACGATTTTGTGAGTTGCCGCAAATGCAACGCCATCTTTTAATGACGCATTAATTTTTCCAGCATCCGCAAAGTCTTTTAG
Source organism: Paenibacillus sp. 01T424 (assembly GCF_056398745.1). Classification (NCBI taxonomy): domain Bacteria; kingdom Bacillati; phylum Bacillota; class Bacilli; order Caryophanales; family Paenibacillaceae; genus Paenibacillus; species Paenibacillus sp. 01T424. The sequence goes on from NZ_JBFTPZ010000019.1 coordinate 118,337, forward strand.
TGCAGCATTTACATCAGCTACGTTAGAAGCGCCTTGCGAAACTTTCAATGCGCGAGCGATCATCGTTGCCATCTCAGCACGAGTAATCGTTGCATTTGGATCGAATTTAGTATCTGAACGGCCGTTAATGATTTTGAGTTGTGCCGCAGCAGCCACGTATGGTGCATACCAAGCAGCTGAATCTACATCAGCAAAGCCTTCTGTAGCTGAGCCATTCTCAAGATCAAGAGCACGGATAAGCATTTTCGCGAATTCAGCGCGAGTTACTTTGTCTTTCGGTGCAAATTGACCTTCTGATTTACCTTCGATTGCGCCTTTTGCAGCTACAACGCTAATTTCGCGGCCAGCCCATGCTTCTACAGAAGCAATGTCTTTGAACGAAACTTTGTTTTCTACAACCACATAAGAGGAGAACGAATCACGAGATTCGATAATAGAGTTGCCCGATACACGTCCACCGTGGAATACTAGCTTGCCATCAACGATTTTCGCTACGGAAAGAAGCTCTTTATCAAGACCAGTTGTATCGCCCAGCGGAATGCTGATTACGATCGGTTGATCGAATGAAGTTTTTGCAGTACCGCCAACCGTTAGGTTGAAGTCATAAACTTCAGATACTGATTTCAACGTGCCTACAACGTCAGCAGATACATCGCTCTTCTTAATAGTAAGACCAATAGCAGAAGAGAATGAACCGCCTACAGGAACAGTCACTTCAAATTTGCCAATCGTGAAAGTTGCACCGGATACATTTCCAGCTGCTGCAGCTTTAACCACTGCATCGGAAAGGTTTAGAACTACATCCTTTTGTGCTACTTCACCAAGATTGATTTGCAAAGAAGTCTTGGCAAGTGCAGAAGCTGGTGCTAGTTCTTTCACCTTGGATGCAACCGTGTTAATACCGGCAACTGCTGACAATACACTCTTCTCATCCAATTGAAGAACAGCTTGTCCATTTACTGTAGTAACACTTGAAGCTGCGCTGATTGCTGCAAGCTTAGCAATTTCTGCTTTTGCATCAGCAACAAATTTAGTAATAATAGCAGCTTTCTCAGCATCAGTTGCTTTATCAAGCGCTGCTTTCAGATCGTTTAGCAATTTGTCAGTTGATTCAGGAAGTTGAGTAACTGGTGTTAATGTGCCACCTGGACCACCTGGAGTGATTGGAGGTGTAGTGTTTAGTGATTTATAAGCAGTGTACAAAGCGCCAGCTGCAGCAAGGAATTTAGTATCGTCTTTTACTGCTAGTTTTGCTTGAGATAATACTTCAAGTACATCTTCAGTCGTTACACCATAGTGACGGAAGATCTTCTCAACTGCATAATCACTAGGCAGCGCTGCTAGCACATCCTGCAATAGTTTATTAAGGGCATTCGAATCCTTTAGTAGACTTATAAGTCCAGCCAGATCCTTGGAATCAACTTGCTTAATAAGCTCTTTTTGAATATCAAGGAAATATTGAGCAATATCATCCACTGTAAGATCATTTACTTCTGCTCTAGTGGCAAAAGATTGTAGCAATGTTCCATATTTTGTGCGCAGTTCTTCAAGTCCAGCAACTGAAGGATTATAAGAAAGCTTCACAGCATCGTGGAAAAGATTTTCTAACTGTGTCTCTTCACTGTCCGTTGGGTTAAACTTGTTTACAATCGGTTTTACGATGTCGCCTTTTACATGAATGTCCAACGCATCCAGTTCAAGCTGGAAAGCTTCAACTGCAGCTAATCCGTTTGTGCTAATAAGAGCGGCATGCAGCTTCTTAATATCAGATACAAGAGCGGAATCAGCCAATGAAGAAGATGCATAAACAACCCCATTTACTCCAAGCTTCTCTGCCAAACCTTTGCTACTTAGCGGAATGCCAGCGAAAGCCGTAAGGGCTACGCTTGCCGCAATTGTAGAAACTGCTAATTTTTTTCTTAATGTCACTTTCTTCACTCCTAATTATATGATAATAGTTGCACTCATCTAATAGATGAATGACTAATAACGCCATTAAAAACATTTTCAGTATGCGCTTTCTTCAACTTCCAATCATTCTAGCGCGCACTATTTTTTGTAAAAATAGGAAATAAAACGACGCAAAACCCTGTCTGAAGAAACTATAGTAATAGGCTGGTTATGTATAGGTTTGTCGTCTAACACAGACTGAGCGTTGGATTGCAAATAGGTAACCCACTGTTCTCCCATCCGCCTCTCAATGGACGCGTAGGCTTCGCCCAGACGAAAACCGCGGCGCTCAATATGATGAGCATCGGAAGATACAAAATGAATATGGCCCGCCTTCAATAATGACCATGCGGATTGTTCAATGCGCTTACCAAATCCCCCAAGCAGTGAGTGGGTCGTAACCTGTGCGAATGCGCCTGCTTCAATAAGCTCAGCTAATCGATCGGGGTGCTTCACAACTTCTGCATTTCTTTCTGGGTGAGCGATAATCGGTTTCAACTTCAATACATTAAGCTCATGCACGAGCTCAATCATCGCCTTCGGAATACGGGAGGATGGCATCTCAATCAAAACATAACTAGAGCCGGCTAAGGGAAGCAATTCTTTTCTATACCAAGCATCGAGCAGATCATCATGAACGCGAATTTCTTGACCTGTATGTATAGCAATAGGCACACCCGCAGCTATTAACCTTTCGTTAATAGTGAGAGTGTGCTTAGCTACGTCGATTGCTGTATTGGTATAGGTTCCATTGGCATGGTGCGGAGTGGCGATGATCGTTGTAATTCCCTCTGATACAGCTGCCCGGGCCATATTCAAAGTATCATCGAAACTTGCCGCACCATCATCCAATCCAGGTAAAATATGCGTATGGATGTCTATCATGCTGAGTTCACTTCCTAGTAGAATTTACCTGTTAGGTAGGTTTGAAACTATTCTACCATAGGAAAATGGATCTTTCAGCACTTCTCCCTATAATTCGACAGTAATTACTCTCACTTTTTCATTATATCCTACTATTTCCAAAAGTGTAAGTAAAAAATTGTAAAATGGAGGGGGATGTTCAGAAAAGTTTCAGAACTATAGAAGCTCTTTACGCAGTTCTGCTGCGGATTTTGGTGAAAGGTAGCCGTATGGAATGTCGAATACGGTTTTGGCTCCAGACTGTCGGAATGCTCGGCTTTCAATGTTGCTTCATCAATGAAATGAACCGTCGTATTATAATCGGAGAAATAGTTCGGCATCGTACGGATTTCCTCAGCAATCGCGTCTTGATCAGCACCTTCTTCTGCTACAATGTAGCAATCACGGACGTGCTTCTCACGCGTTGTAAGCTCTGGATTTTCACCGTTACGAACTCGCGCTACTGCCTCTTCACTAGGAATGGTGTATTGAACGCCGTTCTTAACACCTTTCACGCGGCGAATCGCATCTGAATGGCCTTGGCTTACACCTTTGCCCCAAAATGTATACTCCTTGCCTTCTGGCAATATTGCCTCAGCAAGCAGACGATTCAATGAGAACAAGCCTGGGTCCCAGCCTGTGGATATTACACTTACTTTATTGCTCGTTTTGGCAACTGCATCTACCTGATCAAAAAATTCAGGAATACGCGCATGCGTATCGAAGCTGTCAACCGTATGGAACAAGCGGGCAAAAGCAGGAACCTGCTCTGGCAAATCTGTTGCTGAGCCGCCGCAAAGAATCATAACGTCGATATCATCGACAAAGCGCTCCGCATCTTCAATTTTATATGCTTTTGTTTCAGACGGAATAGATGCTGGGTCTCTACGAGTAAATATCGCATCCAATCTCATATCCGCACTTTGTCTAATTGCAAGCTCTACGCCGCGTCCAAGATTGCCGTAACCAACAATACCGATGCGAATCTGTTCTGTCATGACGCCGCCACCTCTTCTTGTTTTATAAATATATTAGATCCAGCCTCTAGCTTCCATTGCTGCTGCGATCCGTTTGATCGAAATCATATAAGCAGCTGTACGAAGGTCAGTGTCATGTTCCTTAGCAAGATCACGAACAGCTACGTAAGAAAGAATCATATTCGTCTCAAGCTTCTCAAGAACCTCTGCTTCGCTCCAGTAGTAGTTAGCCAAGTTTTGTACCCACTCGAAGTACGAAACCGTAACGCCGCCTGCATTTGCAAGTACGTCTGGAATAACTGTGATGCCGTGGCTCCAAAGTACGCGATCCGCTTCTGGTGTTGTTGGTCCGTTTGCAGCTTCTGCAACGATTTTTGCTTTAATGCGATCTGCATTTTTAGCTGTAATTACGTTTTCTAGAGCAGCTGGAACCAAAACATCAACATCAAGCTCAAGCAAATCTTCATTAGAAATATAGTACTTCTCGCCATACTCACGGATGGAAGTCGTATCCTTTAGTATGGAGATCTGTTCGATATCCAATCCATTCGGATCGTAAATTCCGCCTCTGGAGTCACTGACTGCTACAACTTTAATGCCTGCTTCGCTAAGCAAACGAGCAGCAATGCGACCAGCGTTGCCGTAACCTTGAATCGCTGCAGTAGCCGTTTCAATAGGAATATTCTTATCTTGAAGTGCTGCCAAGATCGTGTACACACAGCCTTGTGCTGTTGCTTCATTACGACCTTGGGATCCGCCAAGAATAAGCGGTTTACCTGTAATAACGCCAGGTGAGTTAACGCCTTTTAGTCTGCTGTACGTATCCATCATCCAACCCATGATTTGTGGAGTCGTGTATACATCCGGTGCAGGAATATCTTTGTCAGGACCTACAAAATCAGCGATAGCTTCCATGAAAGCACGGCTAACACGCTCTAGCTCGCCTTTGCTAAGAAGATGTGGATCACAAATAACTCCGCCCTTGCCGCCGCCATAAGGAAGGCCAACAACGCCGCATTTAAAGCTCATCCACATGGAAAGTGCTTTTACTTCATCAAGCGTTACATCAGGGTGAAAGCGAATGCCGCCCTTAGTCGGTCCAATCGCGTCATTATGCTGGGAACGGTAACCTTCAAACACTCGAATTGAGCCATCATCCATACGAACTGGGAAGTTAACCGACAGCACGCGCTTCGGCTGCTTCAAGATGTCTGTAACATGCTTAGGCAATTGTAGATGGGCCGCTGCAGTATCGATTTGCTGTTGTGCGATTTGGTACGGATTTAACGTTTCTTCTACTATACTCACTGTCATTTTAAGTTCAGTCCTTCTTCGTAGAGTCCGACTCCCATTCCATGGATTAGCCGCTTTTTTGATTTTACCTTTTTCATCACTATTTTAAAAGAAAAATTTCGTTATTTAGTGCAAAAATTCTACATTTTTATCCATTGTCATGTTAGATTTCATGTGATGGGAGTTACCATAACACACACTGTTCTTTAATAATCCTTTTTATGTAAAAAATAAAAGAGTTTCGTACTAAGTTAGTCCAACTTAGTACGAAACCCTCACATGATACATTTTTATACAATTAGAATTCGATCTCATAAACTATCAACCACAATTATGAATCACAAGAATTAACCATTCGACTCCACTGTCTTCACGGACGATTTGCTTCGCGATTTGCTCTCGATGCTGATCCATATCAGTCCTGCGGCCATGCAGCCTGCGCCACACATTTGCAGCAGCGCGATCTTCTCATCGAACATCACATACCCAGCTACAACAGCCGCCGCCGGAACCGCATAACGGAAAAAGTTAGAACGCGTTGCGCCAACCTTGAACATACATGCATTCCAAACGACAAAAGCGACAACGGTGCAAATCAATACATTATAGCCAATGGATAAATAATGCCCCGCCTGTAGAGCCGACCAATCGGTTTGCCCCCAAGCCCCAAAGGTGAGCGGCAGCATAAACAACGACCCAAAAGCTATCGTCCACGTGCTGACACGCAGAGCAGAGTATTGCTTCATAAGCGACATGGAGCTTAGATTAAATAACGGACCGACAATACTGACTCCAAGCGCCATCAAGTTGCCGATCATATTATCAGATGAGAGACTGAAGCTTTCACCGCCGCCCAGTATGACGAAGCATACTCCAACAATGGATATCGCTCCGCCAACAATGAGCCTCTTCGTGATGGTTTCGCGCATGAATAAAGGGGCAAACAATGCAGCGAAGATCGGCCACGGCGCTACGTTCAGCAGCGACGCGTTGGCTAAGGTCGTATATTTAATCGAGTACATCACCGTAATTTCGAGCAGTGTAATGCCAACCAACCCAATGACAGCAAGCTTCGGCACGATTCGCCATGGAATGCCCACGCTGCCCTCTCTTAGCTTAAGAATGAGAAAGAAAAACGGAATAGCCAATCCAAATCTCAAAAACGAGAAAACGATGGGATTAAACGACTCCATAGCTAACCGCGATATGCCGAAGTTCGCTCCCCACACAACAGCGATTAGTATAAGACCGCCGTAATTCATCCATCTGCTATTCATGCTCTCCGCCCCATCTATTCACATTTGCCGCCTCATCTGGAAATATCTCATCCAGCATAGCATGGGAATCATTAGAAAAATGCTATCTCTTTTGTTTATTTCTTATGCATTTTAAACTCAAGGAACAACTCGTTATAGTGGGCCAGCATTCTTTTGCCGAGGTTGTCGTAAACCTCAAGCCTTTCGGTCAGCTCTTCATCTGGGTAAAAACGCTCATCGGTCGCAATCTCCTCAGGCAGCAGCGCCAGCGCCGCCTCATTCGGAGTCGAGTAACCGACATATTCCGCGTTCTGAGCAGCCACTTCAGGGTCGAGCATGAAGTTGATAAACTGATGCGCGCCTTCGATATTTTTGGCCGTCTTCGGAATAACCATATTATCGAACCATAGATTCGAGCCTTCCTCTGGCACGATATAATCAAGCTTATCGTTCTCATCCATAATTTCCGATGCATCACCCGACCAAACAAGACCGACTGCCGCTTCTTCGTTTGCAAGCAGCATCTTGATTTCGTCACCGACAATCGCCTTCACGTTAGGCGTCATCTGGAGCAGCTTCGCTTTCGCCTCCTGCAAATGAGCCTCTTCCGTATCATTTAGCGAATAACCCAAAGAGTTAAGCCCCATGCCCATAACCTCGCGAGCACCGTCCAGCAGCAGGATCTGGTTGCGCAAGCTTTTATCCCATAGATCATTCCAACTGGAGAAGGTCAGATCCCCGACTAGCTCTGGATTGAACACAATTCCGACAGTCCCCCAAAAATAAGGAATGGAATAAGCGTTGTCTTGATCAAATGATAAATTCATGAAACGTGGATCGATATATTTTAAATTCGGGAGTTTCGAGTGATCGAGCTTTAAGAGCAAACCATCCTCTTTCATCTTGCTAATCGCATACTCAGAAGGAATGCTAACATCAAACGTCGTACCGCCTTGTCCAATTTTGGTCATCATCGCTTCATTCGAATCGAAGGTTTGGTAAATGACCTTAATGCCCGTCTCTTCCTCAAAGCGGTCAAGCAGCTCGGGATCAACATAATCGCCCCAGTTGTAAATTGTCAGTGTATTGCTTCCGCTGTAGCCTTCACTATCATTCAAATACGAAGTCAGGTAGATGAGGCCAAATGAAACAACAAACACGATTACGAACATACGCACCAGCTGTGTCATTAGTGTCCCTCCTTGCTTGACGGCTTCATATTTCGTTGATTAATGAAGTAATAACCAACGACCAGAATGATCGTAAATAAGAAAATAAGTGTCGACAACGCATTGATCGATAGCGACACACCTTGGCGCGCCCGCGAGTAGATCTCAACAGACAGCGTAGAGAAGCCGTTGCCGGTTACAAAAAATGTTACCGCAAAGTCATCTAGCGAATACGTCAGCGCCATAAAGAACCCTGCGAATATGCCCGGCCTAATGAATGGAAGCACGACGCGCGTCAGCACCTGCCACGAGCTGGCACCAAGATCATGCGCCGCATCAATCAACGTTGAGCTCATTTCCTGCAGCTTCGGCAGCACCATAATAACGACAATCGGAACACTGAACGCAATATGCGACAGCAAGACGGACACAAAGCCCAGCTTGATGCCAATCATCGTAAATAGGATAAGAAAGGACGCACCGATAATAACATCGGGACTTACGATCAATACATTGTTGAGCGTCAAAAGCGATTGTTTCGGTCGATTGCTGCGAATGTGATGAATAGCTATCGCACCAATAACACCAAGAATCGTCGAAATTGCAGCGGACAGCAGCGCAATAACGAACGTGTTCAGGACAATGATGAGCAAACGCGTATCCGCAAAAACCTCTTTGTAATAATCAAGCGTGAAGCTCTCGAAATTACGCATCGAGCCGCCGCTATTGAACGAATAAAACATTAAATAAAAAATAGGCGCATAGAGTACTGCAAACACGAGTACAAGATAGATGTTCGACCATTTATTTTTTCCGCGCATCTGCCGCACCCCGCTTTCGATTGCCAGTTAACAGCATCATCGCCGCCATTGCTAGAATCAAGAACACAGCAATCGTCGAACCCATACCCCAGTCCTGCGTCACGAGAAAATGCTGCTCGATTGCTGTACCTAGCGTAATAACCCGATTGCCGGCAATCAGCCTCGTAATCATGAACAGAGATAATGCAGGTATAAATACAGCCATACAGCCGGATTTCACACCACTGATCGTTAGCGGAAAAATAACACGCCGGAACGTCGTCCACGCGGATGCGCCAAGATCACGCGCCGCATACACAAGCGTCGGATTCATTTCCTCCAGCGCGTTGAAGATCGGCAAAATCATAAAAGGAATAAAGATATAAACCGATACGAAAATAAAGCTAAAGTCCGTAAACAAAATTTGCTGTTTCGGAATGCCGATCGCTTCCAGTACGGAATTCGCAAAGCCGTATGTACCGAACAAGCCAATAAACGCATAAGCCTTTAGCAGCAAATTGATCCAGCTAGGCAGTATAATAAGCAGCAGCCAGAGCTGTTTATGCTTAGTTTTTGTCAATAAATAAGCAGCCGGATACGCGACAAGCAATGATATTGCGGTTATCAGAAACGCATACCAGAAGGAGCTAAGCGTCATTTTCATATAAACCGGCGTAAAGAACTTCACATAATTGTCCAGCGTGAAGTTGCCCTCTACATCAAAGAAGGAGTAATAGGCAATTAACACGATCGGCGCTATAACAAATAACACAATCCAAGCCATATACGGTATGAGATAAAAACTACGTGATTTATTCGACATCTGCGGCCTCGCTGTATGCTTCAAGACGCTTATCGAATTCTTCTTCCGTTTCACCTAGTCTCATAACATGGATGGCTTCTGGGTCAAAGGTTAATCCGATCTGCTCCCCTACTGTAGCTTTGCGAGTGGAATGGACAAGCCACTCATTGCCTGATTCATCGTAACAGCAAATCTCGTAATGTACGCCGCGGAACAATTGTGAATCTACACGTACTTGCAGCTTACCGTTCTCTGAAGAAGTTATTTCCAAATCCTCTGGCCTGATTACAATATCAACAGCCTCATTTGGCGTGAGCCCTTGATCGACGCATTCAAATGAACGACCAGCGAACTCCACCTCGAAGTCACGTGCCATTCGGCCGGGTACAATATTGGATTCACCAATAAAATCCGCAACAAAGCGATTGATCGGCTCATCGTAAATATCTGTTGGCGTTCCACTTTGTTGAATTTTTCCTTCATTAATAACGAAAATTTCGTCAGACATCGCCAGCGCTTCCTCTTGGTCATGCGTAACAAATATAAATGTGATGCCAAGTCGGCGCTGCAGCTCGCGCAGCTCGTACTGCATTTCCGTGCGAAGCTTAAGATCAAGTGCGGATAACGGCTCGTCCAGCAAAATAATTTCCGGTTCGTTCACGATCGCCCGCGCAATGGCAACGCGCTGCCGCTGACCGCCGGACATCTCCGAAATCTCCCGTGATTCGTAACCGTCCAAGTTGACGAAACGAAGAGCATCCTTCACTTTATTCGTCACATCCGCATTTTTCATCTTCTTGATTCGCAGGCCAAAGGCAACATTCTCGAACACATTGAGATGAGGAAAAAGAGCGTAATCCTGGAAAACCGTATTCACTTGGCGTTCATTCGCTGGAACCCGGTTTATCACTTTATTATGGAAATAGATTTGACCCTCTGAGGGTTCAGTGAAGCCAGCTATTAGCCGGAGCACCGTCGTCTTGCCGCAGCCAGACGGACCAAGCAGCGTATAAAATTTGCCTCGCTCTATTGTAAAGCTGACGTCTTTGAGGACAGCAGCAGCATTATGAGCATATTGTTTTGTCACATGTTCAAAACGAATAATCGTTTGGTCTTGCATATCGCATTCCCCTTTGCAGTTTTAGAAGAAACAATAGTGATTATACAGCATCCCCGAAAATCAGCAATACTAAAAGGAAAAATGATGTCAACAATGCTCATGACGCAACCTGTTTTTCAATTCATTGAATATGAAAGCGCTATACATTACGATTAATTCAGGTTCAGTTAGTGAACATTATTATAAATTGGAGGTTTAAGCATGAGTAAACTGACATCCGAGCAACCGGTATCCGGCGGAGTTAAAGTTTCCGTACAACGATTTGGTCGTTTTCTAAGCGGCATGGTCATGCCGAATATTGGCGCTTTTATTGCATGGGGACTCATTACGGCACTATTTATTCCAACAGGCTGGTTTCCGAACGAAAGCCTAGCAACACTTGTTGGACCGATGATTACCTACTTGCTCCCTATACTCATCGGCTATACCGGTGGTCAAATGATTCACGGCGTACGCGGAGGCGTAGTCGGCGCAATCGTCACACTCGGCGTTATTGCTGGGGCGGACATTCCCATGTTCCTCGGAGCCATGATCGTTGGCCCGCTAGCCGCATGGGTGCTGAAGAAATTCGATCAATCTATTGAAGGAAAGATTCCTTCGGGCTTTGAAATGCTCATCAACAATTTCTCGTCCGGCATTATTGGCGGCGGCCTTGCACTGATTGCCTTCAAAGGCATCGGGCCGGTCGTAGCCGCATTAAGCAAAGTACTTGCTTCAGGTGTGGAGTGGCTGATCAACACAGGTTTCCTGCCGCTTGCGAACATTTTGATCGAGCCAGCTAAAGTACTGTTTCTCAACAACGCGATTAACCACGGCATACTAGGTCCGCTCGCGCTGGATCAAGCATCACAAGCCGGCAAATCCATCATTTACATGCTGGAATCCAACCCAGGACCTGGTCTTGGCATTCTGCTTGCTTATTGGGTATTCGGAAAAGGAATGGTTAAGCAATCGGCACCAGGCGCTGTTGTTATTCATTTCTTCGGCGGTATTCACGAGATTTACTTCCCGTACATTCTAATGAATCCGCGTTTGATTATTGCAGCTATTGCTGGGGGTGTTGCTGGTACATTCACCTTCTCCATCTTCGGAGCTGGTCTTGTCGCCGCGCCATCACCGGGCAGCATTATCGCCTATATCACCATGACGCCAAAAGGCGGACTACTAGCAATGCTAAGCGGCGTAGTCGTCGCAACAATCGTTTCATTCCTTGTCTCTGCTGTTCTTCTTAAAACAAGTAAGCAGGCAGGAGATAACGACAACGAGCTTGAGCTCGCTGCACAAAAAGTTCAGCAAATGAAAGCTGAATCCAAAGGAAATGCTGCTTCACCTGCCGCAGAACAAGTACAGCTAACGAAAGAGCAAGTGAACAAAATTGTATTTTCCTGCGATGCGGGTATGGGCTCAAGCGCGATGGGCGCTTCCATATTGCGCAAAAAAATAAATGCAGCTGAGCTGCCGATTACCGTTATCAACACGGCGATCAACGATATTCCAGGCGATGCCGACATCGTTATCACCCATAAAACATTGACTGACCGCGCACGCCTAAAGGCGCCAAATGCAGAGCATATTTCCATTGATAATTTCCTTAAAAGTCCAGAGTATGACTTGCTCGTACAAAGACTAAGTTCATGACTTCATACTTAACGCTGACAGTTTACTGTCGGCGTTAAGTCCATTCTTCTGCTAAGGAGGATAGCCTATCAAAGCCTCAACTAGGCAACGTCGAATTATCGAACTGCTGCTGAGTCAAAAGCAAGAAATTACCGCAGCCGATATCGCGTCCATTGTCGGTACGAGCACAAGGACGATCCATCGCGAGCTTGTCGATATCGAATCGTTACTTGCCGCAAACGGCATTGCACTTCACAAAATAGCAGGGCTTGGTATTCAAGTAGAAGCAGACTCGGATACTCTTGAGCGATTCAAACAATCGTTTGAGCCATCTGATTACTTTGAATATTCGGCTGAAGAACGAAAAATCGTTATTCTCTGCAGGCTGCTTGAGCATGACGAGCCGATAAAGCTGTTTGCACTCGCCCATGAGCTGCGTGTAACGATGCCGACCATCAGCCATGATCTCGATGAGCTGGAGGAACTGATCAATAAACATGGGATGACCCTTGTTCGCAGAAGAGGGTATGGCGTTGAAATTATTGGATCTGAAGAAGATAAGCGTCATTCGATTAGCTTGCTTGCCATAAATCATCTTGACGATTCCGATTTATTCGGTCAATTCAAGAACCTTACAGTCTCAAATCCGATCACAGCACAGCTGCTCGACATGATCGGCAAAGAAAACTTTAAGCGGCTCGAGCATGCGCTATGGGAACTAAATGACGAATGGCCACATACGTTGTCCGAATCTAACTATACAAGATTGCTTATTAAGCTGTCGGTTGCATTAACCCGAATAGAGAACAACTGCTTTGTCTCAGCAAGCGAATATCGTCATTCTGATGAAATCATTCCCTTGCTGCGAAGCTTGCTGGTTGCGCTCAATCTACAGCTCCCAATAGAAGAAAAAACATATCTTTCACAACTGCTGAATAGCGAAGCTTTTCTAGATAACGGCCTGTTGATTCATCATGAAGATATGCCGACCATTGAAGGTGTCAGGCTGCTCATCCGTTATGTCGAGGATCAGCTAAACATGTCGCTCATGGAGGATCGATCGCTGGAGGAAGGACTTATTCAGCATATAAAACCAGCCTTTCAACGCATTAAGGACGGCATCGCCATCCGCAATCCGATGTTAGTGCCGATCAAAAAAGATTACGCTATATTGTTTTCCATTGTTCAAAGCGCTGTACAACAGGTTTATCCGCTTCTACAAGTGCCTGACGAGGAGATCGGTTATATCGTTATGCATTTTGGAGCTTCCCTTGAGCGGTTAAAGCCTTTTCCAAGAAAAATAAGAGCTGTTCTCGTTTGCACGAGCGGCATCGGTTCATCCAAGCTTTTAGCTGTCAAAATTGCTAATGTACTGCCGCAAATCGACTTGATCGGTCATTATTCATGGTATGAAGCGACAAGGCTTCCGCCGAGCCGCTATGATTTGATCATTTCAACAGTTGATTTGCCGTTAGAGCCCGACCGCTATATTAAGCTGAGTCCTCTGCTCACGCCGGAAGAAACAAATAAGCTTCGCAGCTATATAGAGGGCACCACCTTGAAGAAGGCCGCTCCCTCCCTATCAGCAACCGAAGACACGGCAGGCCAGTCACCTCTGGATCGTTTGCTTCAGCTTCAGCTGTATTCCGGCATCGTTCTTCAGCTGCTTGACGGCTTCCATGTGCATGATTTAACGCTGTTGCCAGATCAAGATCGATTGGACCACCAGCTGCCGAGTATGCTTTCCTTAATCGGAAAGCCGTATATCGATGCAAATCGCGAAAAAATAGCCGATCAGCTGCTCGCAAGAGAGCTGCAAGGAAGTCTCGTCATACCAGATACCGAGCTTGCCCTGCTTCATACACGCAGCGAGTGGATTAAAGAGCCACTGCTTGCTTTATATCGATATGATCGAACTTTGCAGCTAGGCGAGGATGAAGATGCGCAGGCCAAGCACCTGTTGATGATGCTCGGCCCTCTCAAGCTTGATTCCTATAGCCTTGAGCTGCTAAGTGAAGTTAGCGCAATGCTGCTGCTGCCGAATCTGCTAACTTTATTAGCGCATGATGATGCGGCAAGCATTAAGTTGTTTATCTCAAAGAAGCTGGAACAATATATAAAAACCAAATTGGATTGGAGAGAATAATCATGACCATTCTATCTACAGAGAAAGTAAAATTAAACGTTAACCTTAAGGACAAATACGAAGCGATCCGCATGGTTGGACAAATGCTTGTTGACGCAGGGCATGCTCCGCACTCGTATATCGACAAAATGATTGAGCGCGAGGAGTCTCTATCCACTTATATCGGCGGAGGGCTTGCTATGCCTCATGGCACGAATGAATCGAAAGCACTTATTAAATCCACAGGCATGGCCATTATTACCGTACCGGCTGGCGTAGACTTCGGCGGCGAAGAGCCTGCTCAATTAATTATCGGCCTAGCGGCTGTCGGCGACGATCACCTTGATATTTTGACCAATGTTGCTGTGCTCGTGTCTGAGGAAGAAGATATGCAGCGCATCTTGAACGCTTCATCGGAGCAAGAATTGATTTCAATCTTTGAATCGGGGATGGAATCATGAAGGCCGTTCACTTCGGCGCAGGCAACATAGGCAGAGGTTTTATCGGTTTGCTGCTGCATAACGCGGGCTACGAGGTATGTTTTGTTGATGTAAATGATACGCTTGTCTCGCAGCTGCAGGAAAAAGGGCAATATGCGGTTAAGATTGCAAACGAGCAAGGCGACACGTATCTAGTTGACCATATAACTGCTATTGACGGTAAAAATATAGATTTAGTCGCTAAGACTATCGCAGAAGCGGATATCGTTACAACCGCTGTTGGCGTATCGGTACTGAAGCACATTGCCGCTGCGGTTGCTAAAGGAATTGAGCTTAGAATCGAGAGCGGCAAAGCCGCTCTTCCGGTTATTGCGTGCGAGAATGCCCTTGGCGGCAGCACGATTTTGAAGCAATTCGTATATGGCCATCTATCTGAGGATGTACAGGCGAAGGCCGATCAGCATATCGTTTTCCCTGACGCCGCCGTTGACCGTATCGTTCCGCTGCAGCAAAATGAAGACCCACTTGAAGTTATGGTCGAGCCTTTCTATGAGTGGACTGTAGAGCGTTCCCCATTGCTTAATTCGCTTAAGGAAATTGACGGAGTACACTACGTCGATCAACTGGAGCCGTATATCGAGCGCAAGCTGTTCACTGTTAATACAGGGCATTGCGTTGCAGCGTATCACGGTTTTCTTAAAGGCTGCGAGACGATTCAAGAAGCGATGAACAACAAAGAGATATTGGCAGAGGTACGAGGCGCATTGCAGGAATCAGGAGCTGCGCTTATCCAAACGTATCAATTCGATGAGAAAGAGCATGCGCTTTATGTTGAGCAAATTTTGGAGCGCTTTGTTAATCCTTACTTGGTAGACGAGGTAGTTCGAATCGGCCGCTCGCCTATTCGCAAAATTTCTCCGAATGACCGTCTAGTTAGACCGGCCTCATTAGCTTATAAATTTGGCATGCCTGCCATTCATTTGACCACGGCTATGGCAGCGGCTTTACATTTTAATGCTGTAGATGATCCCGAAGCTGCCGAGCTGCAAGCTTCCATTAAGGAACTAGGCCTTCATTCTACGATAACAAAATATACAGGTTTAGATGAGCAGCATCCGCTTCATATACAAGCGGCAGAGCAATACCGCAAGCTGGAGCAATCCCTCCAATCTGCGGCGAAAGGAGTCTGAAGTTAATGACATTAACACTTAAAGGGATAGCAGCATCACCGGGTATCGCCATTGCCCCGGTCTTCCATCTCGCATCCGAGCGTTTCATACCGACTGAGCAATTTGTGCAAGACAGTGCGCAGGAAATAGAAACGTTCCGCCGTGCTGTTGCAAGCACCCGTGAAGAGGTTGAAGCGATTCGCACAAAAACAGAGGAGCGCCTCGGAGCAGACAAAGCCGAAATATTCGAAGGTCATCTGATGATTTTGGAAGATCCTGATTTCATTGAAGCGATTGAGCAAAAAATAGCCGAAGAATCCATAGATGCTCAATTTGCGCTCCATGAGATATCTAAACATTTTATCGACCTTCTGCAATCGATGGCTGATGAACTGCTAAGAGGACGCGCCGTTGATATTGAGGACGTATCCGGACGCATCATGAGTCATTTGCGCGGCGTTCCGCATACTGACCTAGCCAATCTGTCGGAGGAGTGTATTATCGTTGCGCGCGATCTGACGCCTTCAGATACTGCTCAGCTTAATTTGAACTTCGTACGCGGTTTTGTCACAGAGATAGGCAGCCGCACCTCGCATTCTGCCATTATGGCGCGATCATTGGAAATACCAGCAATCGTAGGGATCGGCCAAGCGGTTCACGATATGAAAGAGCAAGCCGTCATTATCGTTGATGCGGCTGAAGGCATTGTCCTAATTGAGCCTACGGAAGAAGAGCTTGCAGCCTATCAAGAAAAGAAACAAAAGGATGATCTGCGCAGAGCGGAATTAAGCAAGCTGAAGGATAAGCTCACTTTATCCAAGGATAGCAAGCAAGTAGAGCTGGCAGCCAACATCGGCAGCTTGGAAGATATTCAGCGGGCAATCGACAACGGCGCCGAAGGAATTGGGCTTTTTCGTACCGAATTTCTATATATGGGGCGCAGCTCCCTCCCAACGGAGGAGGAGCAGTTCACCAGCTATAAATATGCGCTTGAGAAAATGAACCCTAAGCCAGTCGTCATCAGGACACTTGATATAGGCGGAGACAAGGAGCTCCCCTACATGGAGCTGCCAAAGGAAAGCAACCCATTCTTAGGACAGCGCGCGCTGCGCCTATGTCTCGATAGACAGGACTTGTTCCGTACACAGCTGCGGGCACTTCTCCGCGCCAGCCGCTACGGCAATTTGAAAATCATGTTCCCGATGATTGCCGTATTAGAGGAGCTCCTCGAGGCAAAGAAGCTGCTTGAGGAAGAAAAGCAGAAGCTCATCGCCGAAGGCGTGCAGCTTGCCGAGCATATCGAAATAGGCATGATGGTCGAAATTCCAGCCGCGGCAGTTGCTGCCGATCTTTTCGCTCCTGAAGTTGATTTCTTCAGCATCGGCACTAATGATTTGATTCAATATACAATGGCGGCAGACCGTATGAACGAAACGGTATCGTACCTGTACCAGCCATGGCATCCATCCTTGCTTCGCCTCATCAGCTTCGTTATTCAAGCGGCAGAGAAAGAAGGCAAATGGGTGGGCATGTGCGGCGAGATGGCAGGCGATCAGACAGCAATCCCTTTGCTGCTTGGCCTTGGCCTGCATGAATTCAGCATGAGCGCAGGTTCGATTCTGCAAGCAAGAGAGCTGATCGGACAGCTCGACCAGTCCGAATGGTCGGTTCATGCCAATCAAGCACTGACTATGCGGAGCACTCAGGAAATTACACAATTCGTAGAACGCACAAGAAACGGAGTGATTCATCATGATTAGCAAAACTTACACTATCATCAATCCGACGGGCTTTCATGTACGCCCAACTAAAACCTTCGTCCAAACAGCAAACACCTTTCCTTGTAAAATCAGCGTCATTGCCAAAGGCAAAAAAGTAAACGGCAAAAGCTCGCTTAGCATGCTGACACTTGGTATCGCGATGAATGAAGAAGTGACTTTGGAAATTGACGGCGAACAGGAAGAGCAAGCGCTCGAGACGCTTGGTCAATTGCTCACTGAAATTCACGAATAGCAGATAATTAACGGCTGACCGAATGAGAAGAGATCATCTTAAATGATCCCTTCCAAAATGGTCAGCCGTTTTTGTATATGACTGTGCGGAGTTAGTCCGGCTCACCTCACTTCCTTGCGCTACATTTGTATACAAAAAAAGACGCTCTCATCCACTTTTCATCGTGTTTGAGAGCGTCTTTGCATATTGCGCTGTGTCACGGATTATCCGAGACCAGCCCTTTTTTTAAATTAAACAGATGCCGGAACTGCTGGTTCCAACTGATCGTCCTTCGTTTTCCGATGGGACAAAGTAAAGTACAGATAAGAAAGCACTGCGAACAGAATAGCAATGCCCGCCATAATTGCAACATATCCAGCCATCGAGCTGAAATCTCCGCTTGAGATAATATCTCTAAAGCCTTTGACCGAGTAAGTCATTGGCAGGAACGGCGATACTTTTTGCAACCATCCAGGTACAAGCTCGATAGGGAATGTGCCCGCAGAGCTCGTTAATTGGAAAATAAGCAAAATAACTGCGATAAATCGTCCCGGATTGCCCATTGAAGCAACTAGGAATTGAATAATCATCATAAACGTAATGCTGGTTAGTATGGAGTACATGACGAACAAGCCCATGCTTTGCACTTCCAGCTTCAGCACATAAATAAGAGCAGCATCCGCAATCAATGCCTGAATAGTACCGATTAGCGCTAAAGTGAGTGCTTTACTCAAAAACCAGCTCCAGCCGTTAACTGGACGAACAGCCGGTTCACGAACCGAATATACAATCGTTAATAGCATAGCTCCGACATATAATCCAAGCGATAGGAAATACGGCGCAAGACCCGTACCGTAGTTATCTACCTTCGTTACTTTCTCTACATCCAGCTTCACTGGATCGGAGAACATATCCACCATCGTATCGGTCAGCTTTAGATCAGACGTCTTATCCGACGCTTCATTCAGCTTGCCAGACAACTCCTGAGTGCCATCCTCCAATTTCAACAAACCTGAAGCTACTTGCTGCGCACCATCCTCCAGCTCTACTGAACCATTAACGAATGGCGTAATGCTTGAGGACAATTGTGAAAGTCCAGACGTAAGCGTTGCTGCCCCGCTGTTCAGCTGTTTGGCACCTGCTGCAAGCTTTGTTCCGCCGGCACTTGCTTCAGCAAGCTTCGAGCCAAACTGATTCATGCCGGTTGAAAATTTCTTCGCACCAGCGACTACTTGCTCTGCGCCTGCACCAAGCTGCTTGCCGCCGGCCGCTGCTTCCTCGACCTTCTTATCGAAGGTTCCTAGTCCATCAGATACTTTGACTAGGCCGTCGCTCAGCTTAGACGCCCCGTCTCTCAGCTGCTTCTGTCCTTCTGAAGACTTCTCCAGACCCGCAGCAAGCTCTCGGCTCGCTTTGAGCAAAGACGCAAAGCTTTCGCTCTCCGCCAGCTCGGGGTTCGCCTGACCCAGCTGCGCCAGCCCATTCGCCAGCTGTGACGCTCCTGCCTTCAGCTGCTCCTCGCCCGCAGCTGATTCCTTAAGACCGCCCGCCAGCTGCCCTGCAGCCTGCTGCGCGTCCGACGCGCCTCCCGCCAGCTGTCCGCTCGCTCCGGCTAATTGCGACAAGCCGTCGCTAAGCTTCACCGCTCCGGCTCCAAGCGAGCCTGCGCCTTCACCGAGCGATGCCGCTCCCGCGCCAAGCTCCTTCTGCGCTGCCAGCAGCTGCGCCAGGCCGCTAGATAGGTCATTCGTGCCCGTGCTAAGCTCGGCACTGCCTTTGCCAAGCGCCTTGCCGCCATCGTTCAGCTTAGCGACTCCCTCTTTGAGAGTCAGCGATCCGCTGACCAGCTTCGCTAAGTTTTTCTCGATGAGTACGGCTCCGTCCTTCGCCTTTGTCGTCCCATCAGCAATTTCACCTGCACCATCGCTCGCTTTGCTTATGCCATCCACGAGCTCCTCCATTTGCTCAAAAACAGTGCGCGTATAAGCCGACGTCACTTCTTTGTTAAGCTCCATTTTCATCGTGTCTACTGCTTTGCTGCCAATCTGAGAAGCTAAAAAGTTATAACTCTCATTAGCTAAATACGTAAGCTTAGCCGGTGTTGGCTTATCTGAAGTTAAAGTGGTTGTTTTCTCCGAGAAATCAGAAGGAATCTCAATGGCCAAATAATAGCTATGATCTTCCATTCCCGCCTCAGCTTCCTCTTTACTCACGAAATGCCATTCAAATTTTTCATTTTCCTTTAGCTCTGCCTCAAAATCATCGCCAATATGCATCATCTCGCCGTTAAATTCATACCCTTTATCCGCATTAACGACAGCTACCGGCATCTTATCCAAATTTCCGTACGGGTCCCAAAACGCCCCTAGAAACATCGATGAGTACATAACGGGAATCATCAGCACGCCAATTACCGATATCAACAACATTTTGTTGCGGCCGATTCCGGACAATTCTTTACCAAACTGCTTTAAACCTTTGAACTTCAAATCGTCCACTCTCCCAATTACTGATTGACTATTTCTCTCATTCGGTCATTTCTTTGTGTAAAAAAAGGCATCCAGGTTATTCCGGAGCCAATCCTACTTGCATATAGAATCGCAATTTTTCCGCTACTTGCTGTTTGTCCAGCGGTTCATGCGTTTTTTTCCATTCTACCGTAAGCGCCATATACAAGCGGAGCATAACAAACGCAGTCATTTCTGGATCACAAGGCTTAATCTCGCCCTTATCGATCGCCAGCTGGATTTGATGTTGAATATAACCAACGACTGCCTTCTCTATTTGCTGTATACCCTCCAGCGCCATGGGCGTACCAATCTCGCGTACCTCATGCGATAGCTTAAGTGCAAGCTCATGTTCCTCGCGAAAATCGAGCAGCTGCTCGAGCGCAGCGTTCAAATTATCGAAGAATAATCGATTAGGATCAACAACCTTTTCTGCAACCTGCTTCATTTCAATAATAAGCTTCTTCATAATTTCGTGGAACAACTCTTCTTTATTCGTAAAGAACGTATAGATCGTCCCTTTGCCCACATTCGCAATTTTCGCTACCTGATCCATGGTCGTCGCCTTATACCCAAACAACGCGAACGACTTCCCCGCAGCATTCACAATCTGCTGTCGTCGATCAATGGCCATTCCTTCACCTCCGAGCATTTCATTCCTTTATTACTTTAAAAACTGACCAAAAAACTAAAACGGTCATTTCGACTTCCGTTATCATAGCACGCGCCAATTCCGATTGCAATACCCAATTCATACAATAGCAATATGGCTCAGGGCATAACGACAAAAAAATGACTTTACTCGTCAAAAAGCGCTATACTATATGTACGGTTTTAATTAATTTCTGCACAGCAGATTAAAAGGAGTGTTCCCCTTATGTCATACAAAGAAATCACGTCCATTGAAGAATGGAATAACGTCTATGAAGCTTCAGCTACTCGTCCACTCGTTATATTCAAGCACAGCACCACTTGCCCGGTCAGCGCTAATGCTTACCAAGAATTCAATCAATATCTTGATGGGAAACCAAGAGAAGATGTGGAATACGTGCTTGTAAAAGTCATCGAATCGCGTCCGGTTTCCAACCAAATCGCTGAGGATACTTCCGTTAAGCATGAGTCCCCGCAAATTATTTTTATCGAGAAAAAAGAAAAAGTGTGGACGACGTCCCACTGGTCGATTACTAAAGCTCATATTACAGCTGTACTCGACTAATTTTTTTTATAAATTTTATTAAAAAAAGCTTCCAGCCTAATGCCTCAGCGCATAACGGTTGGGAGCTTTTTTTTCATACTATTCCTCCGGATCTAGCTTACATTCTGCCAGCGTCAGCATTCGAGTACGATACTTCCATTTGTGTCCGATAAAGATGGCAAGGAAAAGGGGAATGCCGATGTAGGAGGCGAAGATATAAGCCCAATCAATACGGCCATCCTTGAGCGCGCCGATAAACTGACCGCCAATCACAACAATACAGAGCAGCATAGCTAGGATCGGACCAATCGGAAACCATTTCGCCAAATAGGCCAGATCCTCAAGCTTGTGGCCTTGTGATACATAAGCTCTGCGAAAGCGATAATGGCTAATTGCAATGCCAAGCCAAACGATAAAGCCAGACATCCCCGAAGCATTCAGCAGCCACACGTAGACTACGCCGTCACCGAAGAAGGAAGCTAAGAAAGCGAGCATGCCAAGAGCCCCCGTCGCAAGGAGCGCCGCTACAGGAACCCCGCGCACGTTCAGCTTAGCCAGAAAACGAGGGGCCTTCCCCTCCTTCGCCAGCACCCAAAGCATCCGCGTAGAGGCATACATACCGGAATTGCCTGCTGACAATACCGAGGTCAAAATGACCGCATTCATAATTGAAGCCGCTACGGCAAGACCTGCTCTCTCGAAAATGATCGTAAATGGACTCGTCGAAATGTCTCCGCTCGCGAGCTGCGCGTTTGAATAAGGGATCAACATGCCAATTAGCAATATCGCCAATATGTAGAACAAGAGGATTCTCCAAAAAATAGAACGGATGGCACGCGGGATATTCTCGCGAGGATTCTCACTCTCTCCAGCCGTTACTCCAATTAGCTCCGTTCCTTGAAAAGAGAAGCCCGCAGCCATAAACACACCTAACGTAGCTAAAAAACCAGCAGGAAACGGATTGTCCGTCAGATTGCTTATGCCAACCGCTTTCCCATTCCAAATGCCGATCACCATCATCAAGCCGATAGCGATAAACACGATTACCGTTACAATTTTGATCATGGCAAGCCAGTATTCCGATTCGCCGTAACCCTTAACAGACAGAAGGTTAAGGCTAAGCATTAACAATAGAAATAGACCGCTCCACAAAATAGACGGACTGTTCGGAAACCAAAACTTCATAATAAGCGTGGCCGCAGACAACTCCGCCGCAATCGTTATCGCCCAGTTGTACCAATAGTTCCAGCCAAGCGCAAAACCAAGCGAAGGATCAACAAAACGCGCTGCATAGGTGCTGAACGTTCCAGACACAGGCATATAGGTAGCCATTTCCCCTAAGCTTGTCATCAGAAAATATACCATAATGCCAATCAGCGAATAAGCAAGCACCGCTCCTCCCGGCCCAGCAGAGTGAATGGCACCGCCACTCGCAAGAAACAAACCCGTACCAATAGAACCTCCAAGCGATATCATGGTCATATGCCGAGCCTTCAAACCTCTGCGCAGCGTGTTCGAATCCTCTCGTTGCTCACTCATTGTCACGTTCCTCCTTTCCATCTCCTCAGTTTGTTGAATTTCCCGTATTTTATCCATCCGATAAAAAATTTAAGAAAGATAAAACTCTCTATATAAACGATGCAAAAGCTTGTGAATAAGCTGCTAATAAGATAGATGATTATCCAGTATCATACTGCGCTAAAATACGACAAATGGACTATCATATTTTCCATTTTTTAATATATAATGAGTAGGTGTGAATTCCACGCAACGATGAGAGGAATGGTAAAATGTTTGGTAAATTAGCAGCAGATGCCCTTGGAATAAGTGATATTGGCGCGATCATCAAGCCCGCAGATTTCAGCAAAGCCGATTCTGACGATTACGTCATGCATGAGGATAACGAGAAAATTTATTTTCTCATTAAGTCAAAAACCGACGAATATTGCTTCACAAACCTTGCACTCATTCATTTGGACGGCAAAAGCGCACTAAGCAAAAAACGGACATTGAAGCGTTACTCTTATAGCGCGAACCAAATTTCACAGGTTGCATTGGAAACGGCAGGCACGGTCGACCTTGACGTTGAAATCAAGTTCTCGATTGGCTCAATCCCCTTTTCAATTGATGTAAATAAGAAGCATATCGAAGAGCTGAAAGACCTTTATAAAGCACTTATCAAAATCTCAGAAATTACACGCGAGAACGAAATCTCGCTTGAATATGCAAGACGCAGCCTGGATCTCGCATCCACAACGTTGCAGCAAATCCATAAAGGCGACTTCAATGTCGTCGAACAGTTCGACGGACTGAACAAATCCGCGTTCAACTGGCTTGTAAACACGCACAAACAATATCGCATCAAGGATTTTGGCGCTATTTTTGAGCGCTATATCAACAACTAGTTAAGAGACCAATTTCATACGATACGAAAAAAGACGAAGAACGTCCTTCGGGACTGACCCCCATTTGTGAGACAGGGATCAAAACACCTTTCAAGTTTAAACGGCCAATCGCCTATAATCAACCGGCGACTGGTTATTTAGTTTCGTTTGAATACGAATTGCGTTATAGTAAGTGATGTAGTCTCGAAC